>CAYZLS010000143.1:0-4111 GCA_964479355.1 uncultured Wenzhouxiangellaceae bacterium
TCCACAGTGGGGTCGTTTGTCCTGCAGGGCGGCATCGCCGCCTTCGCGGTAGCGCTCGTACCAACCGTAGAAGGTCGACTTGGGAATACCCAGCCGATCAAGGGTGCGCCGGACCGGCAAGGAGGAGCGTTCCACCAGATCAATAATCTCGCGTTTTTCTGCGGCACGGTATCTCATGTATCGTCGCCCCCAGCCCCGAAGGTGCTTTTTTTGAGCAGGCGATTTTCCAGCACAGTCTCGGCCAGTGCTTCCTTGAGCTGTGCGGCCTCGCGCCGTAGCTCTTTGACCTCATCGGAGTTGGCCTCCCGTGCGGTATCACCGGCCAGGCGCTTCTTGCCGGCTTCGAGAAATTCCTTCGACCAGCGGTAATACAGGTTCTGGTTAATCTTTTCCTTGCGGCACAACTCGGCAATGCTCGATTCACCACGCAGCCCTTCCAGCACAATGCGGATCTTCTCTTCTGCTGAGTATTGCCGGCGAGTTGCTCGGCGAATGTCTCGAATAGCTTTCTTGGCACTGTCTTTTTGCTTTGTCATCATCGTTCCTCTTCGGAGTTACGATGAGCCAAAAGTCTCTCTTATTCAAACCGGCCATTTGGTCCGACTATCGTTGACGGCGAACAGCCGTCATTTGTAAATTCGAGGAACCGGCCAGATGCAATCTCACTGAAGACCTATTATGAATAGCCGTTTAATACTCTGGGGTATCCGGCAATATAGCGTTTGAACCGCCTATACCCGAAGGCTGACGTAAAGCGATGTTCGATATATGCAGATTTCTGGCAGTATAGCTTTAATGCTACCTATTCTATTCTCTACTCATCCCGGCTTTTGATGCTATATTCGACAATCAAATCTTCAGATCGGCCGAATGAGGTATAACGATGAAAACCAAACAGCCCATTCTGGGCGGGAAGGAGAAAGTCAAGGTAGCTATTGCACAAATCTCCTCAGAATTTCTTGATAAAGAGGCTTCGATTACCAGGGCAACTGAGACCATTAGGGAAGCGGGAACCAATGGGGCCGAGTTGGTGGTGTTTCCGGAAGTCTGGCTGTCGGGTTATCCCTATTGGACAGAAGGCTGGGATTCCAATCTGCCTGAATGGATCGATGGGCGGGTTCGCTTTCATGATGCGGCGCTGCTCATTCCAAGCGATGATACGGAGCAACTATGCAATGCGGCCAGGGATGCCGACGTACATCTCGTCATGGGCTGCAACGAGATGGATTCCCGACCCGGTGTGCAGACGATATACAACACACTATTGTTCATTGACAGGGAAGGAAAAATCCTTGGCCGGCACCGTAAACTGATCCCGACTTTTACTGAACGAATGTTCTGGGGTAGAGGTGATGGACGTGACCTGGCCGTATTTGAAACCGACATCGGCCGAATTGGCGGACTGATTTGCGGTGAGCATTTAATGACCACGACACGGGCCGCCATGATCGCCCAGGGTGAGCACATCCACATCGCGGTATTCCCCGGCTCCTTTGCCTTGCACACGGGGCCGCAACTGGAAGAGCCGGATAAGGAAGGCTTCTTTTGGGGGCATTTTGCTGTGCGCTCACATGCCATGGAAGCAGGTGCGTTCGTCGTACAGGCATGTGGCTACATTGACGACAACTACATCCCCGATGATTTCCCCTACAAGGAAAAAATGAATACCGCTTATGCGCATGGCGGCAGTTCCATTATCTCTCCCCTTGGGGTTCCCCTTGTTGAACCACAATATGGCGCACAGATTATATATGGTGAACTACGAGCCGACATGATCAAGGCCATCAAAGCCATTCTGGACTCCGTGGGTCACTATGAACGTCCGGATGTTCTCAAATTATTGGTCAACAGGCATAACAAATGGCAAAGCGCCAACAAGATCCATACCCAGGAACCCATTCATATCGAGCATGACAAGTTACGACGGGCCGCTGATCACCATGAGATCGATGAAAACCTCGTAAAGAACATGATTGAGGACGCTGATTAACGGAGGATACTGGAAAATATTAGCGAAGCATGCCAGTGCTCACTAACCCGGCATGGCAAAGTGCGCTACGAGCTCAATCATAGCCCGGAAGTTTCCTCTAGACCGTGGGAAGTCCAGCTGCAATCGGCCCCGATATACCCCTGAAAGCGCCAGTCGGAGTCGTATTGGTGTATACGGCGCGGGCGATTATTCGCGCCGGTCCGGTCCGGTATACACCTTGCCGGGGAATTGCACACGTTGTGCGAGCCATAGAATGATGTGATCGGCATCATCGGGGTAAATGCGCCTGGGTTTGATTACATGGTTAATGTGCCAAGGGATCCGGTCTCAATTGGACTTTTCCGGCATATGCTTTCTGGATTTCGGAATGAGCTACCGGACTGGTTCCGTTGGTGAACCACAGTGCCCGGCCTTTCCAGCCCGCCTTGGGATCGTCAATGCGGCCATCGACACCCCGGGTGAAGGTGTTAAGCGGATAGGGAATGCGGATCACCGTAAAGGCCTCCGTTTCCTGGTTGAATGCAATCAAGGAGTCGGATACCGTGCCGTTCACAATCACCGTATCGCGACCCATACCGAGCGTATCGAACTGATCAACCCACATGTAGTAATGCATATCGGTGGAGCCACCACCATCAATCGCATTGACAGTTTCGAATTGTGGCCCGGGTGTTTTCCAAAGCTTCCAACCCTCGGGGCATTGTTTTCCCGGCCCCCAGGTTTGTTTGCAGAGACTGCGGTCAAAGCGTGCAAGGTGCCCGCTTCCCCCCAGGGCGGTCCATATAATGCCCTTGGTATCAACATCCACACCACGGGGACCGTTACCAGGAAAAGGAGGGATAAAGGCTTCATGTTTATCTGTAGCCGGGTCATAGCGCAGAATATAACCGGGTTCTCCGGGAGTGGGGAGTAAAATTCCGGCCGGCATACTCCACCAGACGGAGCCGTCGACTGGATTGGGGATAAGCCCATAGCGGTAACCCACGATGGCTTGGTCACCGGTGCCATCGCCGTCGGTGTCTATTTTTCCTTCTGACCATCCCATCGCGGCCTCGAGGGATTTCGGATCATCCGGGGAGAATTTTTTAGTGTCCAGCCAGCCGACGACATTGTAATCACCACTTGTCCACAATACTCCCTTGTTATCGAAATGTAGATGGTGTGTGCCATAACAAGTGTCCACCGGGATGATTTTGCCAGTCTTCGTATCGTAGTAACCCAGTTGACGGTGATGATAGTTGTTGGCGATGACCGGGGATTTTAGGCAGAATTCCGGCAGGTCTTCACCCCATTCCCGGCGAACTTGCATTGTCAACCATACCTTGCCCGTATCGTCCATCATCGGATTATGCGGATTGACAGGGTTTAGGTAACCTGGCAAATGCGGTGTCTGAATTCCCGGCTCGGGGCAACCCAGTCCCTTGCCCGCAACTGAAATAATTTCTTCACTGCCCAGTGGCTTATAGGTCTGCTCGCACCAGCGCGCGGCGTTTTCCCCGGCCGGCAATTTGATTTGGCCTGCCGTATGTTTGATTGGATCAACGATCAAAACATGATCGTTGCCAATATCAGCGCCATAAACCGACTGGTTTTGATAGAGGTTGGGGTTGCGTTTATCGGTCGAAACCATATCGTGGACATAGGTATAGCGATCGCCCCAGGCCCACTGGGTTATGACAAAGTTACGTTCAATCCCCTGTGGGCGAGGCGGTGCTTCCGCAGGCGTCTCTCCGGCAGCGATACGCTCCGCAAAAGAACCGAGTACGTCCATTAATAATTCCCGATTAAGTTCCTTTGCCAAGTCATTCATGGTTCCCGCTTTCCGTAAACCGTAGTCATAAAGCGCCCGATGGGGGAATCTCGTCGCGGTACTACCTGTCTGGTGACAAAGGTTGCAAGTGAGTTGGAACTGACTGAGCCAAGCCGTCTGCGAGGTATAGGGATATTCAGCCTCCGTTAATTTATCTGCGAGTGGGGGCTCCACCAGTGGTAACCAATATGAAGCAGGATAGATGGAGGCAGCCTGTATGGCGTTTCGTGCCGGCTTAACCGTGAGAGATAGTTCATCACCTGGGTGTGCCTTGGTTTTATTGGAATCAGCCAAACCGTAGCCTCGGACCC
>CAYZLS010000143.1:4121-5216 GCA_964479355.1 uncultured Wenzhouxiangellaceae bacterium
GCGTTCGGCATTTCAGGTAAAAGGAAGCGTCCGAGATTGTCAGTCACGACTATCTTGCGGTATTCGGTTGGTAAATCGTCTGTTTGGGCGATGACCCAGACACCGGCCTCTGGAACCCCTTCAGCATTCACAATCGTTCCGGAGATAAAATCAGTTGCTGCAAACGCAGGGGGCATGTAGATAAATAATAAAGTTAGGAGTGAAAATCTTATCATCATCTATCTACTTAAATCCTTTTCTCCTGATCTTTCTGATCAGGAGAAAAAAATTAAAATTCTACGCCGATCTTTACACCGTATTGGCGCCGCACGCGAGGGCCAACAATGTAAAAAAGTGGTCTGATCTCAACGGGGCGATTGTTTTCTCCTCCGTCCTCCAAAATATCTGTGCCATAGAGGGATAAGAAAAAAGTATTATTCTCACCAAACGGCATTCTCAGGTTGGCTGCAAGATCAAGCACGCTGTACGACGGCACAATGTCCCTTCCAAACGGCTCCACGGGTATTTCACTCCTGCCTCGATGTTCATCGGTGTAGGTCCAGTTGGCAGTCAGATTCAAAGTAGATGCACCGATCAATCGGTTATAGGAAGCACCAAAACCGGCGGTCACCTCTGGAGCATAGATCGGCTCTGCCATATCCGACACATCCACACCGAGTCGCAACCACTCGCCAATCTCGACATCCAAAAGGCCGAGCGAGAACCTCAAGGTCAAATCATGGTTCTCCAGCGGTCTGGCAAGGCCTTCGATTTCCAATCCTTTGTGGGTGACTTTGGCGGCATTTTCGACCTTGGTATCAAATTGTCCAGTTTCGGCATTCGCGACAACATTGAATTCCTGCTTGTCCTTGTACTGCATATAAAATCCGGTAACGTTGAAGGTCAGTCGTTTGTCAAACCATTCTGACCGTATACCGATCTCGTAGTTGTCTACAGTTTCTGGATCATAAGGTCCCACACCTCCAATGGTGGCAGGACGGCCGTTCCAGCCTCCGCTTCTGAATCCCGTAGACCAGCTGACATATCCCATGACATCATCATTGAAGTTGTAATCCAGACCGAGTCGGTGGGTAAACTCGCTCCAGCTGTCTTTAC
>CAYZLS010000144.1:0-5209 GCA_964479355.1 uncultured Wenzhouxiangellaceae bacterium
ATAATCATCCAGTATCGTTGACAGGAAGTACCAGCCCCAACCCACCACCCGGAAGTAGGTAAAATCCGTTGTGACCAACAATTAAGGGCCTGCGCGGGCCTGTCAGGAAGGTGAACGTTATGACCAAGCCATTGAATTTCAGGTACGCAGTCTCGCTTGCCTGCATGTTTTCCATGTTAATTTCAGGCCCACTCGCCTGCGCCAATGAGCATAACCCAATTTCATGAATTCTCGTTATCGGACAAGGCAGCGTCGATGTTGCACCGGATATGGCTGTCCTGACACTGACCGTTACGCGCGAAACAGAAACGGCCCGAGCCGCGCTGGATGCCAATTCCTCTGCCATGAATGACGTGCTGACTGCCATGAAAACAGAGGGTATTGCAAAGCGTGACCTGCAAACCTCCGGCTTTTCAATTCAACCAAAATACACCTATCCATCCCCCAAGTCTTCTGGCGAACGCAAACCACCGCAGATAGTCGGTTACACGGTGCGCAACAATTTGACCGTGCGCGTTCGGGAGATTAAGAAAAGCGGCATTATCCTGGACAAATCGATCACGCGCGGGGTCAACGAGGGTGGTAACTTCATGTTAAGCAATGCTGACCCCTCGGCCGCGATTACTCAAGCCCGAATTGCCGCCATGCACAACGCATTGGCCAAGGCTAATACCCTCGCAGAAGCAGCAGGGGTTAAAACCGGTAAACTGCTGGAAATTTCCGAGCAATCGACTAACTCACGTCCCGTGTCCATGGCAAGGTCAGGAATGGCCATGGCCAAGTTCCAGACCGCTGAGGCGGCACCTGTAGCGACCGGCGAAAACACCTATAAGGTAACGGTCAACGTCTCGTTTGCGATAGATCAATAAATAACCAACTAATAAAACATCAAAGTTTCCACCGGACGTAACCATGAGCGGACAGTCGATCCAGGCGCTGTTGCACTAGTTGATTCCTACGGACGAAAAACCCATCTATATAGCCTCGAAGGGTGGCGCACAAGCACAACTGAATATCAGTGCCGGGTTTGAAGACTACCTAGTCACAATCCATGACGCTCGCCAGCAGAAAATATCTGCAAAACTGGACAGGGAAGGGTTTACGTTTCGCTCCCAGCATACCCAGGTAGATGATTTTTATGCACTTGATGATTGGCAAGTCATCTATGAGACGGAACTGTCCCGGCTGGTGCTTGAAACAACCGGTGCCTCGGAGCTGCTGGTCTTTGACCATACCTTGCGCTCGAATTCATCCGGCACCCGGGGTGAACATGACAGTAAAGAACCTGCAACCGTCATTCACAATGACTACACCGATGCCTCGGCTGTAAAACGTCTGCGGGATTTGCTCCCGGCAAACGAAGCAGAACGACGAATGCGGAGTCGTTTTGCCATGATCAACGTCTGGCGCAGCATTCGCAGTCCCGTTGAGCAGAGTCCGCTGGCGCTCTGCGATGCCAGGACCGTTGCTGATCAGGATCTGGTGACCGCCGAACGTCGCGCTGCGGATCGCATTGGCGAATTGCAGTTAGTGAATTGGAACCCAAAGCATCACTGGTCTTACTATCCTTTGCTGAACAAGGATGAAGCACTGTTGATCAAAACCTTTGATTCCGCTCTGGACGGCCGTGCGCATCGCGCAATTCATACCGCATTTCACAATCCGTCAGCCCCCCAGAATGTAGTACCCAGAGAAAGCATCGAATCCCGCATGCTGGTGTTTTACGAGTAACGGGGAAATCTAACCGGTCAGTAAATTGTGGTATGGGATCAACTGTTGCGATGGCATGGATCGCCCCGACATGATTCGGTGGTCACATATTCCGCCGGTACTGTCCACCCACCTCGTAAAGTGCGTGGCTCATCGCACCGAGGGAACAATCCTTTGCGGCATCCATTAATGACTCGAAGGTGTTTTCCCTGTTACGTGCCACTTGCTGCAGGTTCAGCAATTCCGGTGAAGCTTCTGCTGTGTGGGAATCTCTGAACACCTCAATACTGGCGACCTGCTGATCTTTTTCTGCTTCGGTTGAACGCATTAACTCTTGTGCACCTCCTTCAGCATGACATTCATTGCCGGCCAAAAAGGTGTTGACGCCAACCAGTGGCAAACTGCCGTCATGCTTTTTGTGCTCGTAGTACATCGACTCGTCCTGGATCTTGCTGCGCTGGTACATGGTATCCATTGCCCCCAGTACTCCACCACGCTCTGAAATCCGTTCGAATTCCTGGTAGACAGCCGCCTCGACCAGGTCGGTCAGCTCATCCACGATAAAACTGCCCTGCCAGGGATTTTCGCAAAAATTCAGGCCCAGTTCCTTGTTGATGATCATCTGTATCGCCACCGCCCTGCGCACACTTTCTTCGGTGGGGGTGGTGATGGCCTCGTCGTAGGCGTTGGTATGTAGGGAATTGCAGTTATCGAACAAGGCATACAAGGCCTGCAAGGTCGTGCGGATATCATTGAACTGGATTTCCTGAGCATGCAATGAGCGGCCGGAGGTTTGGATGTGGTACTTGAGCATCTGGCTACGGCGGTTGGCACCGTATCGCTCGCGCATCGCGCGGGCCCAGATGCGGCGTGCAACACGGCCGGTAACGGTGTATTCCGGGTCCATGCCGTTGGAGAAGAAAAAGCTTAAATTAGGCGCGAATTCATCGATGCCCATGCCACGGGCAATGTAATACTCGACTATCGTGAAGCCATTGCTGAGCGTGAAAGCCAATTGGCTGATCGGGTTCGCACCGGCTTCGGCGATGTGGTAGCCGGAAATTGAAACGCTGTAGAAATTGCGCACCCCATGGTCGACAAAGTACTGCTGGATATCGCCCATCATGCGCAGGGCGAATTCGGTGGAGAAAATGCAGGTATTTTGAGCTTGGTCTTCTTTTAGGATATCAGCCTGCACGGTACCGCGAACTTTTTTCAGGGTAGCAGTCTTGATGCTCGCGTAGGTTTCAGCATCAACCAACTGGTCACCAGTGATACCCAACGTGGCTAGGCCGAGACCATTGTTGCCTTGAGGTAAATCGCCTGCATAGCGGGGTTGATGCCCGCCTTTAAAGTGTTTTTTAATCTTCTTTTGTGTCACTTCCCACTCACCGGCGTCTTTTAAGTGCAGTTCCACCTGCTGATCGATGGCGGCATTCATGAAAAATGCCAATAGCATCGGCGCGGGACCATTAATGGTCATCGAAACCGAGGTAGTGGGCTGGCACAGGTCGAAACCCGAATAGAGCTTCTTCATATCATCCAGTGTGGCGATTGAAACACCGGCATTGCCGATCTTGCCGTAAATATCCGGACGTGTGTGTGGATCTTCACCATAAAGCGTTACCGAATCAAAGGCCGTGCTGAGTCTGACCGCGGGCTGCCCATGGGCGATGATGTGAAAACGCCGGTTGGTGCGCTCAGGTGTACCCTCCCCGGCAAACATCCGAATCGGATCTTCACCGGTTCTGCGGTAAGGGAATACACCCGCGGTAAAGGGATAAGCACCCGGAAGGTTTTCCCGCATCAGAAATGAGAGCAATTCACCCCAGTCTGTATCCCTCGGCATGCCAATTTTCGGGATTTGGAGTTTCGACAGTGATTCTCGGAAATTATTGCCGGTGATTTCGCGGCCACGAACCGCATATGAGTATTGTTCGGTGCGGATGCCCTCTTTTCTGACCGGCCATTGCTTCAAGAGGTCGATCGCTTCATTTGATAATTCGCCCAGAGCAGCATTGTAGTGCTGGCGAAGCAAAGAGGATTCCGGCAACGGGCCGCCATCGGTTGAGCGATAGCATTCAAATTCAGTGGGTAATTCCGGATCTTCGAGATCTTTGAGGCATTCGTAGTAGTGCTGGGCTAGGCTGGCGGCCTCTGCCTGATGACTGATATCGGTGCTGATGTCTCGGCCCTGCTCGGCGATCTCAGCCAGATAACGGGTACGGTTGCCTGGGATAAGGACGGTGGTACTGGGTTTGCATACCGAGACATCGATATCCGGGGTCCAGTCAGCCACCGGCAAATCCAGCTTTGCACACAATAATTTCAGCAGGTTGACAAACATCCAGCTGATGCCGGGGTCATTGAACTGGCTGGCGATGGTCGGGTAGACCGGCACATCGTCATCCAGTGTAAACGCCAGGTGGTTGCGCTTCCACTGCTTGCGCACATCACGCAGCGCATCTTCGGCACCGCCTTTGTCGAATTTATTCAGGATCACCAGTTCGGCGTAGTCCAGCATATCGATTTTCTCGAGTTGGCTCTGGGCACCGAAATCAGCGGTCATTACGTAGCAGGTAAAATCCACCATATCAACGATTTCAGAGTCAGACTGGCCGATACCGGCAGTTTCCACGATCACCAAGTCAAAGCCCGCGCTTTTGAGGAAACAGATTGCATCTTGCAGCATGGCGCTGGTAGCCAGATGTTGGCGCCGGGTTGCCATTGACCGCATATAAGTTCTTTCACTGCGCAATGAATTCATCCGGATTCGGTCACCCAATAACGCACCACCGGTGCGTCTGCGGGTGGGGTCTACCGCCAGCACCGCAATTTTTTTGTCCATAAAACTTACCAGCATACGGTTCAGAATTTCATCGGTCACCGACGACTTGCCCGCCCCACCGGTACCGGTAATACCCACTACCGGCGCCTGTTTTTTGACACCCTGCCACTCACGGCGTTTAAGTTTGAGCTCAGACTCACTGAACACGCCAGCTTCCAACGCAGTCAGCATCCCAGCTATTAATCCAGAGTCACCGGCTTGAGCCAAGCCGGGAAGACTGGGCACGTGTCGGTTTTTGCCCGCGCGCTGCACTACATCTTCGATCATTTCAACCAGGCCCAGATGCATGCCGTCATCGGGGTGGTAAATGCGGTTAACGCCGTATTTTTCCAGTGCGCTGATCTCGTCCAGAGTGATGGTGCCGCCACCACCACCAAAGACCTGAATATGCCCTGCCCCACGCTCATTGAGCTGGTCGATCATAAAGCGGAAATATTCGTTATGCCCACCCTGGTAGGAAGAAATCGCGATCGCGTCAGCATCTTCCTGGATAGCTGCACGGACAATCTCAAGGACACTGCGGTTATGCCCTAGGTGAATCACTTCGCAGCCCTGGGCCTGGATCAGGCGACGCATAATGTTAATGGCCGCATCGTGCCCGTCAAACAGGGATGCAGCAGTGATAAACCGCGGCGGTGTAGTTAACGCTAT
>CAYZLS010000145.1:0-5195 GCA_964479355.1 uncultured Wenzhouxiangellaceae bacterium
AATCAGCCAGCAACAGCCAGTCCCGGTGGTACCAATGGCCCTGTGCAATTTATGGGGCTCTTTGTTCAGCCGGTGTGACCCGCTCTATCAACGCCGACCGTATAAATTTCGCGCCCGTATTGAATTGAGAATTGGCCAGCCGATACCACCTGCAGAACTGACTGCTGAACGTCTGGAAAGTGAAGTCAGAAAACTTCGGGGTGAGAAACGTTAATCCGGTTCGGTGGGGTTTTCTGCTTCGCTCTGCAGTTCCTTGAGCAATGCCATTGCCCGCAGAGCTTGTGCTTTATCAAGCACCCACAGTTGCGGCACGACCTCGACAAATGGTAATTCGCCCAGGCCGCCGGTACCAAACTGGTTTTTCATGAAAGTTTCAATCTCGTTGGCTTCCAGTACGGACTGGTAATAGCCGACCAGGGTGATATCAAAATCTTCAAAAACCTTGATCATATTTTTCTCTGTTGCTTTAGGCAAACACCACCTGAAGGATACCTTACAATGCACAATCCCAGCCGGATAATCGATAAATGACAAAAAAAGTTATAAAAGACCCAGCCACATGGCAGAGCCTGCTCGAACCCGAGCAATACCGTGTCACCCGTGAAGCTGGTACCGAGGCACCCTTTAGTGACCGCTACTGCGATAACGATGCTAGGGGTTTTTATCATTGCAGTTGCTGTAACCACCCATTGTTTGGCTCCGACAGCAAGTTTCATTCCGGCTGCGGCTGGCCGAGTTTTCACGGTGAGCTGGATACCGCAGAAGTAACCCAGCGGGTTGATAACAGCCATGGTATGAGCCGTATCGAACTGCTTTGCCCTCAATGCGACGCCCACCTTGGGCATATTTTTAATGACGGGCCTCCGCCCAGCTATCAGCGCTATTGCATCAATTCTGTCTCGTTGGAATTTCACCCAGATCACGAGACCTCCGCGTGATTGTCAGACCGGCGACACCGTCGTCGGCAGGCCTGATACTGCGATTTGGCGGTAGGATATTCGGGTCAATTATCTGCCTCATGCTAGTGGCATTGTTGGCAGCCTGCTCCGGTCCTGGTTATTACTTGCAAGCTGTTTCCGGCCATTGGAAATTGATGCACGCACGCCAGGATGTAAAGGACTTATTGGCTGATCCCAGCATTGGCGCAGATCTCACCAACCGGTTACAAACTGCGGAGCAGATCCTGAGCTTTGCAAACGACATTCTGGATCTGCCGGCTAATGGCAGTTACTCCAGCTATGTTGAACTCGATGGCAACGCACTGGTCTTTAATGTTGTCGCGGCCGAAGAATTTTCATTGCAACCGAAGACCTGGTGTTTTCTAGTGGCCGGTTGCGTGCCCTACCGTGGTTACTTCAAGCAACAACACGCGAAGGATTATGCACAAACTCTACGCAACAAGGGTCTGGATGTGTGTGTTGCACCTGCCAGGGCCTACTCCTCGTTGGGCTGGTTTCGGGATCCCCTGCTGAGCAGCATGTTTACCGGCCCTGATTACCAACTGGCCGCTTACCTGATGCATGAGCTGGCCCATCAGCGCCTGTATGTCAAGGGCGATGGCCTGTTCAATGAAAGCTATGCAAGTTTCGTAGAGGAAACCGGTGTAGCCTTGTGGCTTGAATCCCGGCAGCACCAGGATGACTTGAATCGATGGCTTAAACTTCAAGCTGTTAGTGAAGATTTCGCCGTACTCATAAAGACACTACGTGCGGATCTGGGTCAGGTTTATCATTCGAGTGAATCAGAACAGCACAAACGTAAACAAAAATCTGGGCTTCTGAGTGCATTTGAGCAATCCCTGACGCAACTCAGAGCTGAAAAACGGGGTGGCAAAGATTATTTTGCGCGCTGGTCCGGAGGTGCCATTAACAATGCAATACTGGCACTTTTCAATACCTATTCAGGCAGTCATTGTGCTTTTCAAAACCTGCTGGAAGAAGCCGGTGATGAGCTACGGGAATTTCATCGCTTGGCAGAACAGAAATCCAGATTACCTGACAATGAACGTAGAAACTGGTTACAACAGACATGTGTCAGACTCCCTTACATTGCGCCAACACGTAAATTGTGACAAGTTACACGTGATTAACTACGGCGCCAATTTGTGATCCTGAAAACACCCAAAATACGGGTCCTGATATTGGCCCTTGTCATTGTTTCAAACGCTGTTTTTCAGGCCAGAGCATATGCGGCTACAAGCAAAACCCCGGTAGTCGCCTGCCCCCAGCCCAGCCTCGCACCCAGGTTAAAAAAATCACCAGGCCACTCAAACGCCCCCATCAAGGTGATAACCCAGACATTTTCAGCCGAGAATGAGGAGCTATCTGAGGCCCGTGGCGAGGTGGAATTGCGTCGCGCCGATCAGTTTATGTCCACCGACCTGCTACTTTACGACCCGGTTAAGAAAACCGCCACCATGCCAGGCAAGATGTACTACGAAGACTCGATGTTGCATCTCAATAGCGCGAATGCCAATTACAGTTTCCTTGATGAGCAAGGCCACTTCACACTGGTCGACTACGGCCTGATGGGTTCCAGTGCGAGGGGCAGCGCTACGGAAGTTACAATTGACTCAGGCAATCATTCTTTGTTGCGTCAGATGCAATTCACCACCTGTGCCAGCGAGTCTCCGGAATGGCTGATGACGGCTAGAAAACTTGAACTGAACTTTGACACCGGGGTGGGTGAAGCCTGGGGAGCCAAGCTTAAATTCTTTGATATTCCCATTCTCTATTTGCCCTATATAACCTTTCCCATTGATGACCGCCGTAAAAGCGGTTTTCTCTATCCATATTTGAGTGTAGCAAGTGGTAGCGGAACGGAATTCAGCATCCCCTATTACTGGAATATTGCAGCCAACCAGGATGCCACCTTAACGCCTCACTACTTCACCAAACGTGGCGCCATGTTGACCGGTGAATACCGGTTGCTTACCCGGCGCACCCGCAACACCCTGAACTTCGATTACATGCCAGACGATAAGATAACCGGTGAGAACCGCTACCACTACAAATTCAGACACACGGGCATTTTCAATAGCCAATGGCGCAGTAGAATAAGTATAAACAGAATCAGCGATACCGAATATTTTCAGGATTTTGGTGACAGCCTGCTGGCAATATCGCGCCAGTATCTGAAAAGCGTGGCGGGTATCTATGGTAACGGTCACTACTGGAAGCTCGCTATTACAGTCGATGATTTTCAGGTAGTGGATAAATTGATCAACTCGACCCTTGAACCTTACACTCGGGTGCCACGTGTGGCCTTCGACCTGGATCGGCCCCTTGGGCCAAAAGGCCTGCAGTTGCAACTGGATGCAGAACTAGTTTACTTTGATCGGAATATAGACATCGGCGCCACCGGTGCACGATTTGATATATTTCCACGTATCGAGTGGGACCTGAAAACCTCGTGGGGTTATATGCGCCCGCGGGCAGGCTATCGCTACACCCGTTACGAACTCGACTGGAACGGCCTGCCGGGTGATACATCACCGGATCGTGGTACCGAGATCATCAGCTTCGATACCGGCATGTTTCTTCAGCGCGAGGGTAAAAAGGGCCTGCTACAAACCCTGGAGCCACGCCTGTTCTACTTGTACGTGCCGAATAAAGATCAAACCACCATCCCGAATTTTGATTCGGCACCATTTACCTTTGGCTTCAGCCAGTTGTTTCACTTTAATCGCTTCACCGGTGCCGATCGTCAGTCGGATGCAAATCAGCTGACCCTGGCGCTGACTACTCGCACCATCAACTCGGTAAGTGGCAATGAACTGTGGAGTCTGAGCTTGGGACAGATTATATTTTTTGAAGATCAACGGGTAACCTCAGGCCTGGGCAGTCTACTGGATGACAGCGCGTCACCGTTCATTGGTGAATTGACCTACCATCCAGGCAGCCGGTTGAGCACCCGCATCGGTGCGCAGTGGAACTGGCAGCAAGATAAGATTGATGTGGCCATCCTGGGGGCGACATACTCAACCGCCAGCGGCATACGCCTGGGCGCTGAATACCGTTTCAGGCGGAACGACCTGGATCAGGTTGACGTGCGCTATTACCAACCCATCAATGCGCGTTGGCGGGTCTCATCACGGGTTATTTATTCCCTGAAAGGCTCTGAGTTGCTGGCAGCTGAAGCAGGATTTGAATATGACAGTTGCTGCTGGGCATTGCGGTTCATGGGCAAGCGATTCCTTAGAAACCGCGTTGGAGACCACCGTGATTCAATCTTTGTGCAATTGATATTAAAAGGCCTGACCAGCCTGGGCCGCGGCGCTGAACCAAATTTTTACGACCCGACTTACTGACAAAATGTGGGCAGGACAATGGTTCTCTGTCCATATTTGCATTAAAATATCGTGCTTGAACATACAGAATCTCGCACGTCATGCCCGCTAACCCAGGCTGAGACGAGATCGCAGAATTCCGGAGATAAATCTTTATGAAGCATTTTGGCCGCCCTTTGCATTGCCTGGTTTACTTGGTGCTCGCCTTCACTTTGGTAAGCCTTACAGCGCAAGCACAAAGAACCGAGACCATTGATTCTATCGTTGCCCTGGTCGATGACGACATCGTGCTACGCAGCGAACTCGACCTCTCTATCAAAGGAATAGTGGACAGAATCCGTCAACAAGGTGGTGACCTGCCACCCAAACACCTGTTGGAAAGTCAGGTGTTGGAACGCCTGATTATCCGTCGCTTACAACTGCAACGGGCGTTTCAAACCGGAATTCGCATCAGCGATGCCGACATTGATCAGTCCCTGCTCAGGCTGGCCGAGCAAAATAAACTTACATTAACCCAGTTGCGCCAGGTGATAGAGGCCGATGGCGAAGACTTCTCTGAATTTCGCCAGAACATCGGTGAAGAAATGATGACCGAGCGCTTGCGTCAGCGGGTGATCAACTCAATGGATCCCATTACCGATACAGAGGTTGATATTTTACTCGCTTCCGATAAGTTTAACGGTGGCGAATACAACATCTCACATATCCTGATAGCGCTGCCTGAAGGTGCAACGCCACAACAAATTGCCATGCAGGAAAGCAAGGCAAATAATGTTTACCAACAGTGTCTGGAAGGGTTGGATTTTGCCTCGGCCGCGATCAGTTATTCGGCCAGCCAGGAAGCTCTGGAAGGTGGCCTGGTAGGCTGGCGCGACCTGAACTCAGTTCCAACGGCGTTTTCAGAATC
>CAYZLS010000146.1:0-2495 GCA_964479355.1 uncultured Wenzhouxiangellaceae bacterium
CAGTGTGCGGCTTTTGCGCTTGCGCTTGATATCGATCTCAAGTTGTTCTCCGGGCTCGAATTCGCGCAATGCACGCATGAAGTCTGCCGGTGAATTCACCTTGGTAGCGCCGACCTGTAAGATTACATCGCCAGATTCAAGTTGTAGTTCGTTGTCTGCGTTGGCTTTCAGTACCAGCACCCCGCGATCGGTTTTGAAATATTCACCCAGGTCGGGATCAATTTCGGCCAGTTTCAGTCCCCGCGCCAAGGGCACACCAAACCATACATTGGCATCATGGAGCGCTAGCTCACCCAATTCAGACATTTCGTTAAATTCAAAGTTAAATCCATAGTCGCTGCATAAAGGCGCAAGCACACCTGATTCCATAGCTTCGCGGCTCTCAGCTACTGCAATACGAATGTGTTCGATCTGTTCTTTGAGTGCCTCGGAGTTTATTTGAGGAACCTCAATGGTTTCAATTCTGATCTCACCAGAAGGTGCAGATGGCGCAGGTGGTGCAGTAGGAAAGCGTACAATCGACTTCCAGCTCAATGGTTCGCGCACTTCGGGAACGACTGTCAAATCCAGAGTCTGATCTTCACGAGCAACCGAAACAATAACGGGCTCATCGGCTTTGAGGTCTTTTAGTGCTACCTCGAGTCCTTCGCGCACACTGCCGGTCTCGTCAACTGCGGCAAGCACACGGCCACCCAGGGCGAGGATCACATCACCCGACTCGACACCGGCACGCTCTGCCGGCCCACCTGGTGAAACTCCAAGCACTTTGATGCCCACATCACCGGTATCACCAAGAACGACACCAATGACGGGGCGATCGGATATATTAAAAACAAAACTGGAGGATTCACCGGACATCCTGGCACGGGCCACTTCACGGTTTACCCGGGCAATTTCGCGTGTAACCTCCCGTAGTTGGCGACGCTCACGACCCAACGCATCATGCATTTTTGCCATTTCTGCTTTTCGAACAGCCGGGGTTGCAGTTAGCTCAGCGGCCTGCTTGCTTTGTTGTTCACTGGCAAGCCGCAATTGTTGTCGGGCTTTTTCCATTGCAACCTCTGCTTCAAGTCGCTGATTTTCGGCCCCAGCAAGCGCATTTTGATACTCGATCTGAAGTTCGGTTTGTCGTTTTTCTTCAGCGGCTATGCTGGCGGAGTCTGTCTCGCTAGCGGCGAGGCTCGTTATGCTGATGCCAAGCAACAAGGTGGAGCTGATTGCAAGTAGCGGGTTGCGATATTTCATCGATCAATACCTCGGGTAATTAAATTAAAGTGATGCCATGCGGCCATAGTTAATTTGCCGTTGCTGTTGGTAAATCTGGGTCAAATCCAGCAGCAGGTTGACGCGTTGTCCCCACAAGTCTACTGAGCCGGGCTGCAAGCTCAGTTCGGTATCGACCTGTGCTATCAGATCTTGCAGTTCAGCTACATAAATGGCTGACTTTGCCGGCATTGAAGCGGTTCCTTCCCGCAGCGTTCTAACCTGTGCTTCCATGTTTTGTGACAAGCTGACCAGCGCCTTAATGTTTTCCAGCATGGGTTTGTCTTCACCCGTAACTGACGCAAAACCGGGCCCGGGCGTCGCAACAATCGGTATTTCAGCTTGGGAAGCTGGTCGATTTAGCGTGAAACTCACTGCCAGCACCAGGCTCGCTGCTACGGCCAGCCAGCCACCGGTACGTTGCCAACGTCTTTTATTGTTCTGCTGCACCAACAAAGCGCTTTCAATTTGTGACCAGCCGTCATAACCCGGTTCTACCTGTTCCAGTTGACCCAGGCCGAGCGGATCGTCTGCTGTTTGGTTCCATTGTTCGGGCATGTTCATGGTGTTCTCTTTAAGCTGTTGCGTTGAGTAATGATTTCTGGTCGTTGTCCTGGAGTAAAAACCGGAGACGGGTACGGGCCCGGTTCAGGCGGGTTTTGGAAAAGCTTTCCGTTTTTCCAAATAGTTGTGCAATTTCACGATGTTTATATCCTTCCACGTCGTGCAGCCAAACCACCGAGCGATCGCAGTCACTCAATTGTTCTAGTGCCTGTTCAAGATCCATTGCCAGACCTAGGCTGCTGGCATCGCTTCTGGTACTGGTCATGTGGTCTCCCAGTTCAACTGCATCATGGCGGGGCAATTTGCGCAGCGCACTGATGGCGTGGTTGACGACTAACCGCCTTAACCAGACCCAGAAGGGTGCTTCACCCCTGAATTGGTGTACCTATTTTAAAGCGGTGATGAATGCTTCCTGGGTTACGTCCTGAGCCAGCTCACGGCATTTGCAGACCCTGACAGCGACGGTATAGACCGGGGTGTGAGATTTGCGATATATTTTTTCACAGGCACGCATATCACCGCGCCTGGCACCAGCGAGCGTCACCTCATCAATTAAAAAGTTAGATCCCGTCATCGTGTATTAAGACGTAGTTGTGGGCAAAAGGGTCGCAGTATTTCCAAGATGGTTCCTGGATTTATTATGCAGGGGAGTGAAAACGGCCGCAATT
>CAYZLS010000146.1:2505-5172 GCA_964479355.1 uncultured Wenzhouxiangellaceae bacterium
GTAATGCTGCTACCAAATCTTAACCCGCTCCGCAGGCGGCAGATACATACCGTCGCCCTCTTTGACATCGAACGCCTCATAAAAAGCAGGTACATTGATCGCCGCACCATTGGCGCGAAATTTGGGTGGTGAATGTGGATCGGTGGTTAGCCGCCTTTTGGTCTCCGCAGCGCGAGCCTTGGAGCGCCAAACCTGTGCCCAGCCGAGGAAAAATCTCTGATCGCCGGTCCAGCCATCGATGACAGGGGCCGGTTTGCCGTCCAGGGACATGTGGTAAGCCAGGTAGGCAATGCTCAAACCACCCAGGTCACCGATATTCTCGCCCGAGGTAAACTGGCCATTAATGGTCAGGCCATCGATCACATCATAACCGTCGTATTGCGCAGCCAGTGCGTTTTTACGCTGCTCGAATTTCTCAGTGTCTTCATCAGTCCACCAGTCACGCAGGTTACCGTCGCCGTCAAATTTACGCCCGGAATCATCAAAACCATGGCCGATTTCGTGACCGATGACAGCACCAATACCACCATAGTTGACCGCATCCTCGGCATTTACATTAAAAAATGGTGGTTGCAGGATCGAGGCAGGAAACACAATTTCATTCCATACCGGGTTGTAATAGGCATTGACGGTCTGTGGGGTCATGAACCATTCGCTCTTGTCCACCGGCTTGTCCAGCTTGTCGAGATTGCGCTGGTACTCAAACGTTGCTGCGCTTTTAATATTGCCCACCAACTCGCCGGCGACAATTTGCATTCTGGAATAATCTCTCCAATGGTCTGTGTAACCGATTTTAGGGTTGAACTTGGATAGTTTAATCAGGGCTTGCTGCCGGGTTTCTGCGCTCATCCATTCAAGTTCAGTAATGGATTTTTCATAAGCCTTGATCAGGGTGCTGATCATGACGTTCATCCGCGCTTTCGCTTCCGGCTGGAAGTGTCGCTCAACGTATAGCTGACCGAGTAACTCTCCCATATTCCCATTGAGGGAGTTCACCGCGCGTTTCCACTGGGGGCGTGGCTCTGCAACGCCTGATAGTCCCTTCCTGAAAAAATCAAACCAGAGGGCATGGAAATCATCACCCAGCATCGGTGCAAAGCTACTCAGGGTTTGAAAGCTCAGGTAGTCCTTCCAGGTGGCAAGCGGGGTATCTGTAATAATGTCATCGGCGGCCTCAAAAAAACTGGGCTGCGCAACGATATAACGATCGCGGGCCGGAATTCCTGACGACTCAAAAGTAATGTCCCAGTTGATTTTTGGAGCCATTTCCCTGAGATCTGCCGGTGTCATTGGGTTGTAGCGTTTAACCGGGTCACGGTTTTCTTCCTTGGTCCACTGCACTTCAGCCAGGCGGGTTTCCAGAGCCAGTAAACGTTCTGCGCGGTCTGCACCGTCTGCAATGCCGGCCTGGGTGAAGACCCTGGCTATATACTCGAGCAATAACTGGCGGCCCTTAACAAATTGCTCGTCGTCTTTGAGATAATAATCACGGTCCGGCAAAGTCAGACCCGCCTGGCCGAGGTATACAACATTGGTATCGGGATCTTTCAAATCGGAAAATATCCCTCCGCCAATGGGTGAATTTACGCCATAGACCCCAAGCGTACTGAATAAACTATAAATGTCGTCCAGGCTGCTGGCGGATGCGATTTCATGTAATTCTGAATGCACTGCTTCTGCACCCAGTTGAGTCGCAGTTTCTTTGTCCATGTAAGCGTTGTAAAAGTCGCGAATTTTTTGTGTGGGTGTGCCTGCCTCGGCATTTTCCGTTGCGCTGACCTCTTCAACCAGTGTACGGATATCTTGCTGGGACTGATCCCTGAGGGCGTCAAATGAACCCCAGTGCGCTTTGTCCGTGGGTATTTCGGTGTTATTAACCCAATTGCCGTTGACATAATCAAAAAAATCATCCTGGGCTCGTGCCGACTCATTGAAGCCATTTCGATCAATGCCACTTCCCAGTTCCACTGCAGCATCAGCGTGGTCAGGTTTTTCAACAACAGCCGTAGCAGACTGATCAGTATCTTGCTGACAAGCATAAAGGCCGCAGCACTCGGTTAGTGTAATAGCTAGTTTGTAATTCATCATATGAGATTCCGGAGGGAATGTAGGGAGAGGCGGGTACTATATACAATTGCAGTAAAGCTTACAGGTGTCGAAAGTTGGGTTCAATCAATGGGTAGGTGGCGGCCAGCTGAAAAACCGGGCAGTCCATACATAACGTCTGCGCGCGGAACTTCAGGATCTCTGGAAAAACCAGCGATCGGAGGTGGTCACAGCGCTTGCTGCGGCCGCGGCGGAGGGTGATAGATCAGAGAATGCGGAGTATACCTATCGGAAGAAACAACTGGGTGGTATTGACCGACGGATTCGGTACTTGAGCAAACGTTTAGACATTATGAAAATTGTGGATTCCGCACCTGCTGATCTTTCCGCAATACGCTTTGGTGCCTGGATCACTCCACAGGGAACCAGGAATGAGTTGTTGGAATATCGAATCGTGGGCGTGGATGAAACCGATGCAGCACGAGGCTACATCTCCATAGACTCACCTGTTGCACGCGCACTACTGGGTAAAACTGTAGGCGATAGCAGCGAAATTGAATTACCGGAGAGCCGGGAGCTATTCACCGTCAAGGGAATCCGCTACAAGAACCCTAAGTAATT
>CAYZLS010000147.1:0-4035 GCA_964479355.1 uncultured Wenzhouxiangellaceae bacterium
AATGCGCACCATATCCCCAAGTTCAAGACGACTTGCCGGTTTGGCCCGATGGCCGTTGATGCGCACTTGTCCGGTGCGAATAATACGATAAATCACCGATCTGGGCACGCCTTTTAGCTGCGCCATGAGAAAATTATCCAGGCGCTGACCAGCACGTTCCTGATGGATAGCAACATGGTCTACAGTGGAAGATACTTTATTCGCTGTCATGCGCTTGTATTAATGGAAATACTTACCCCAACTCATTGATAGAAAATGGAAAGCCTGTTATATTGACGCGCCGATGAATTCGCTCCATCGAGTGGTTCCCAGGACCTGCCAACGGCGGGTCCGCAACAAAACGACAGTGTACCCGTTATTTAAAAGCGGGATAAAGCACGGATTCACTTGATGCTGATCGGACCGAACAAGCGCCTAGGGTTTATCGGGTGTGACCGTACGTAACGAGAGCAACAAGATTTTACTTGCAGGCAAGAGTTCTGCCAATAAGGATCAGACCAAAATGGTCTGACAATGAAAACATAATTTGGTACCCCCGGCCTAGGTGCATGACACCAGCCGGGTAGCTCAGTGGAGCCATGTACATGACATGGCTTTCCACCGCCGCCCCGTACCGGGGTGCCTGAGGAATTGATAATGAAAAGAATGCTGATTAACGCAACGCAGCCAGAAGAGTTGCGCGTCGCTATAGCTGAGGGTCAATATCTGTTTGACCTTGATATAGAAGTCCCCTCCCAGGAACAAAAAAAATCCAATGTTTACAAGGGCCGAATAACACGGGTTGAACCGTCATTGGAAGCCTGTTTCGTTGATTTTGGGTCCAGCCGTCACGGTTTCCTGCCACTCAAAGAGATTTGCGAAAGTCGTTATGGGAAAGACGCCCGCAAAAAAGATGGCAGAGTAGCCATTCGCGATGCGGTCCATGAAGGCCAGGAGATTATTATCCAGGTTGAAAAGGAAGAGCGAAGTAATAAAGGCGCTGCCCTAACGACCTACATATCTCTGGCTGGCCGCTACCTGGTTTTGATGCCTACTAACCCCACTGCAGGTGGTGTATCAAGGCGCATCACCGGAGATGATCGCGCCCATTTACGTGAACAACTGCAACAAGTATCAACGCCGGATAATGTCGGTATTATCGTGCGTACCGCTGGCGTGGGTAAAGATGCAGCTGAATTGCAGTGGGATCTTGATTACCAATTACAATTATGGGCGGCCATTGAGCAAGCCGCGGCTAAACGCAGTGCCCCTTTTCTGATCTACCAGGAAAGCAACCTTTTCATACGTGCGCTGCGTGATCATTTGCGCAACGATATTGGTGAAATCCTGATCGACAACGAAAAAGTATTTAACGACGCACGGGAGTTTGTGCAGCAGGTCATGCCGCATAATCTGAACAAGCTGAAGTTCTACACCGACCCGGTGCCGCTCTTTAACCGCTACCAGATTGAAAGTCAGATTGAATCGGCATTTGCACGCACCGTGCATCTGCCTTCGGGTGGTGCAGTGGTGATAGACCACACCGAAGCCCTGCTATCTATTGATATCAATTCAGCACGTGCTACCAAAGGCTCTGACATTGAAGAGACAGCTTACAACACCAACATGGAATCTGCCAACGAAATTGCCCGTCAACTGCGTCTGCGTGACCTGGGGGGCCTGATCGTTATTGACTTCATCGATATGACCAGCCGCAAACATCAACGGAAAGTTGAGGAGTGTCTGCGGCGTGCTATGGAGGTTGATAAGGCACGGGTACAGATAGGCAGAATTTCACGTTTTGGCCTATTGGAGATGTCTCGGCAGAGATTGCGGCCGTCATTGGGCGAATCCAGTCTTGAAACTTGCCCCCGTTGTGACGGTCACGGTCATATCCGCAGCGTGGAATCTCTTGCCTTGTCCATTCTTCGCTTACTAGAAGAAGAGGCTATGAAGGATCACACCGGCCAAATAATCATCCAGGCACCAACCGAAGTTGTAAACTTCCTGCACAACGAGAAGCGCTCGATACTGGCAGAGGCAGAAACCCGGCATCAGGTCTCGATCGTAGTCATCGCCAATCAACATCTGGTGACACCGCATTTCGAAATTCTTCGCATCAAGGAATCGGAAGTTACTGCTGACGCCAGTTATGAACGAGTTAAACAGCCAGAGGCACAGTTGGTTGCCAACGAGCATTCACAAGCCAATGTTGTTGCCGTTCCGGCACCGGCAGTTGAGCGAATTATGCCTAGCCAACCGACACCCGTACACCGCAAAGCCAAGACACCCGGCTTATTCACACGCCTGGCTAACAGCCTTTTCTCAGGCTCTGCAGAAGACCAGCAGAGCCAACCGGTTAAACGTATAACAAGCAAGAAAAAGACCACTAACCGCCGTGGCACACAAGGCCACTCGCGCCGCAATACTCGTTCTTCAGGTCAGCAAACACAGAGAAAACCCAGCAAGAAAAACGCAAGTAAAGCTGGCCAGAGCGGTGGTAAGCAACAACAGGCTAAACGACAAACCGGGCAACAACGCGTGTCCGGTAAACAGCAGGGCGCAAAACAGGCTTCATCCAGGACAACACAGAATAAAGCAGGTCAAACTGGCGCCCGGCAAGCCAGCTCCAACCAAAAACAAGCTCAGGCACCCCGCTCCAGGTCAGCATCTGCAGATAAAAAGCAGCCTGACAACGCAGAAGTTTCAACTTCGGCCACCACCAGCTCAGCGCAAGCAGACGCCACGGCCAGTAGCAATGTAGCAGAGACAGCCAGCCAGCCTGAGAAGAAACAGAAAAGCAGGAATAAAAGTGGTCGCCGAAGACGCTCCCCGTATAAAACCGGAGGATCAAAGTCTCGGCCAGAGCGCAATGAGGCAAAAGCTGCGCAGCAAACTGTAACTGACAACAAGCAGAATACTGCTGCCAAAGATAGCCAAAACGCGGTAAAGAAACCCGAAAAATCCAGTCAACCCGAGCCTGCTAGAAGCACACCGGCTAAGCCAACTAAATCTTCCGCGCAACCAAAAGATAGCCAGCCGACAAAACCCAGGCAAGCCAAGGTAAAACCAGTTGAATTAACCCAGGTTGATTCGCCATCGAAGAACCCCGATAGCAGCAGCAAGCCGGCCGGCAAGGTCGTCTCCAAAACTGCAACTAAGAAAAAGCCGACTACGCGCAAAGCTGCTACCAGTGCTGAAAAGCCAAGTAAAACGAAGTCTGGCACAACACGGAAAAAAACCGCTTCCAAATCTGCCACACCCAAAAAGAGCAAGGCAGTAGCAAAGCCTGCACCACAACCGCAAAAAGGCCCTAAAGGCCTTTACACGCTGCAACCGGAGACCACCAAGAACCCTGCAGGCGCTAATTCTGAGGATTAGATAGTGGCCGTTCGAGTGTGTTAACGGGACGAGGAAGCCCGCCCCGTTAACAGCAAAGCTATGATCCGGCCATTCCTTCGGCTTTGACCAGGCCATAACGCATTGCCATGCGCATCAGTTCAACTTCACTGCGTGCGCCCAGCTTGTCCAGTATCCGGTACTTGTAGGTTGATACCGTTTTCGGGCTCAGACACATCAAGGATGCAATATCGGGAATACGCCGGCCAGCCGTTAGTGTCAGCATCACTTCCAGTCCCCGTGCAGAGAGGTCTTCAAATGGCGAATCGACCTTGTCTGGCAACACGGGCATTGCAAGTTGTCTGGCCGCATTGTTACCAATATATCGCTGCCCACGCACGGTCAGTCTAATCGCCTCGAGTAACTCTCCTGCTTCGCAATCACGGGTGAAGTCACCGCTGGCACCAGCATTTAATAAACGTGACGGGTAAGGCGCTTTAGCGTGTTCTGCCGGGATGATTACCCCCGCCTTCGGATGGAACCGTCTGAGCTTACGGGTAATTCCAAAGCCGGTTAATTCCGGCAGGTTCACGCTGAGCAAGATAACATCCAAAGAGAATTTTCTACTGTCGTACAGCTCTTTGTCGGTTGGAGATTCTTCCCGGGTTTTGTGATTTCTTTGCTTTAGGCAAGAATATGCCGCAGCCCCGTTCTGAC
>CAYZLS010000147.1:4045-5167 GCA_964479355.1 uncultured Wenzhouxiangellaceae bacterium
GACCAGCGCCTGGTCGTCTATGATGAGTATCTGAATCATAATTTCCCCCTTAGGATTGATCCATGAATTATGTTTGATCCCTCGTTGCTGACCCTCCCTCGCCATCACTATAGTCACTGGAGCGATATAAGTCGACGATATCTACGTGTGATGCATCAGATTGGGTCAATTTCCTACAGAAAATTCAGCGGTCCCGCATAGGCATCAGGCCGCTTTAAAGCACGTCTCTCATCCAGGGTTGACGTAAATTATTGGACTTTATCTACAAGGGCTTTTATCCTTTAATTACAATAATTATGGAGATTCATCATGAAACTATTCCTGAAAACGTTTGTGCTCATCTCAATCGTTATCCTGATCTGTATTGCTCAGCCTGCAAAAGCAGCGGAAACCAAAGGTGGTCTTCGCCACTCCATCACCGTCACCAAGTTCGAAAATCGCTCCAGTTGGCACGGCCAATGGAGCCTGGGAGATGCCTGGGGCACTGTCTTGACCGATATGCTCAATCAGACGGGCAAGTTCATTGTGCTCGGTGAAACCGATATGCGTGACACTGCCCTGGATGAGCAGGATTTTGCTGCATCCGGTCGTACCGCAGGTGGCAAAAAGGCCCCGACAACCGGCCAAATGACACCGGCACAATTGCTGGTTAAGGGTGCCATAACGCATGTCCAGGATAACACTGGCAGTGGCGGTGGTGGGTTCCGCATCAAGGGTTTCAAGATTGGTGGCAAGGCCGGCAAAGGTGAAGTGAACGCCACGATTTATATCGTCGATTCGACCACTGGTCAGGTTTTGGCATCAAAAAGCGTGGTCGGCTCTAGCAAGCGTAAAGGCGGAAATGTCGCCTACTCGACCGGAGACTGGGGCGCTGCTTTCGGCGGCAATAAGAAAGACAACGTCGGAATTGCAGTTCAAGATGCCTGCGCCGAAGCAGTCGAATTCATGCTGGGCGAATTACCCAATTTCCCGTGGAGCGGCACGGTAGTCATGGCCAAGGGAAATAAGGTCTATATTAACCGAGGTAACCGTGAGGGCGTTTCTGTTGGTCAGACATTTATCGTGGGAGAGGTTGAGGTGATACGTGACCCGGATACCGGAGAAATACTTGATGAGGATATG
>CAYZLS010000148.1:0-5135 GCA_964479355.1 uncultured Wenzhouxiangellaceae bacterium
TTCAGTCTGGGGTCAACTGGGGGTCATCACTATGCCGAAATCAAGCGCATTTTTCGAGCGACTGGCGTGGTTGCAGGGGAGGGTGGTGGTCTATTTCTTGATGCTATTTGTGACTGTGAAAAACATCGAAACCAATGAAGGTATCAATTGGTATCGGCATCGATTCCACTTTAACCCCTGAATGACCCCAACAGCTTCAGAAAAGAAAAAAGACCTGCTTATATATCTGCAAGCCTTTGTTTTTATTGGTCGGGATGAGAGGATTCGGACCTCTGACCCCCACGTCCCGAACGTGGTGCTCTACCAGGCTGAGCTACACCCCGACAAGTCGCGTATTTTACCCAAGCGGGCATTTCATTGATAGTCTGAGTCTTGCACGATTTCAGGCAATTAAGTACGCTTGGCGAGGTGTTATGAGAAGAATCGTTAAACGATCCGCTTGATATGCCAGTGTAGTTTCAACCCTGATCCTACGTTTCAGGGCTGAATACACTAGGTCAGGGCTCTAAGCAGTGGGAGAAAATACGTCATGGCAGGTGATAGAGGGAGCCTGCCCCGACCGACGCGCACGGAACTGAATATTCTCAGGATTCTGTGGGGCAAAGGTGGGGGTACGGTTAGAGAAGTGCACGATGCACTCAATGAAGTTGAATCCAGTGGCTATACAACAGCATTGAAAATGTTGCAGGTGATGCATCAAAAAGGCTTAGTGCACAGAGATGACTCAAAGCGGGCGCATCGTTATTACGCGGTCATGAGCAAACAGGATACCCAGGGCAATTTTATTGCTGATCTTAAAAACCGCCTGTTTGATGGCTCAGCCTCACAGTTGGCTTTACAGGTTTTGGGTAATGAAAAAGAGACTGATCAGGCACAATTAGAGAAAATCAGGGCACTGATTGTCGAAATGGAAGAATAGGGCACTCCGCTAGGTGGGATAAAGGGACTTAAAATCATCAATTATTATTTATGGTAAAAATTGTCGCGCAAGTAGTTAGTGAAAATTTTACATGTGAACAATTAGATACCTGCACAAGCTACAAATTGCTGCATCTATGTGAAGATAAACTTACTCATTTGTTAAGATTTTGTAAGTAATCCTTGTTACAATCGCCCGCAGCATTACCGCGATGGTGTGTGGGGGACAGTGTTAAATGAGGGGTAAGCATTTTACTCGCCGCAGAAGGTTTGGAACCGGGTATCCAGAAACGTAACGACGAGCAGAGTGATTGGTGGGTACACTGGGACCTGCGCCTAGAACAGGAATTCCCGGGTTTCCGCGAAGGTGACAATTTCTCAGCCTTTGTGGTTGTCAAGAATTTCTGCAACCTGCTCAACGAGGACTGGTGTGTTCTGAAAGAGGCTGATTTCCCACGCACCGATGACATTGTGAATATGGACATTGTTAATGGTCAATATCTGTATCAGGCGTTTATTCCACCGGGTGGTTAGTCCCGTGCCATCCAGGCATCCCTGTGGGAGTTACGGGTGGGTGTGAAGTACAGATTCTGATCTGAATCGCATTGGGGGAGTAACCGGGAGGCCAGCTTGATGCTGGCCTCTCCTTTTTAGCCAAGCCCAGTAAGTGGAGATATGTTTTGTCAGCCAACACCATCAATGCCCGGGTTTACCCGTCTGGAATTTTAACGACCCTCAGCCGCATGGAAGTAGAACGCCTGCATGAAGCCAGTCACGGCAAACCGGGTGAGTTGTTACGCCGGTGCGCCCTGGCCATACTTAACAGTGGCAACGATGGCGATGATGCCGAAGCATTAATGCAACGCTATGAAGATTTTGACATAGAAGTTCAGCAGGTCAATCGCGGCATCCAGTTGGAATTGAGTAACGCGCCAGCCTCCGCCTTTGTCGATGGTGTGATGGTTGAGGGGGTACGTGAACTGTTGTCTGCTGTCATTCGTGACTTGGTCTATTTTGGCGCTGAAATTAACGGCAATACTTCATCTGATCTGGACAGCCAGAAAGGAATCACCAACGCCGTATTCGAAATTCTGCGTAATGCACATACGTTGAACTCAGCCCGTGAGCCGGATATTATTGTTTTCTGGGGAGGCCATGCAATTGGCCGCATTGAATACGACTATACGAAAAAAGTGGGTTATCAGGCGGGCCTGAGAAAGCTCAATATTTGTACTGGCTGTGGCCCTGGGGCCATGAAAGGTCCAATGAAAGGGGCGGCCATTGCACATGCCAAACAGCGGGTGGTTGACGGTGCCTATATCGGTATATCCGAGCTAGGTATCATCGCAGCCGAATCACCAAACCCTATCGTAAATCAACTGGTGATCATGCCTGATATTGAAAAGCGCCTGGAGGCATTTGTACGGCTGGGTCATGGCTTTGTAGTATTTCCCGGTGGGGTAGGTACTGCTGAAGAAATTTTGTATCTGTTGGGGGTATTGTTAAATCCCGCGAATGCAGAAATACCATTTCCATTTGTGCTTAGCGGACCGGCCGAAGCTGCTGGATACTTTGAGCAGATCGATGCATTTATTGGTCTGACGCTGGGTAAAGAGGCTCAGGCCAAGTACGAGATCATCATCGATGACGCTGAAAAAGTTGCCCAGCAAATGGTGGCTGGTCTAGAGCAGGTTAAAAGCTATCGCAAAAAACATAAAGATGCATATTATTTCAACTGGCTGTTGCAGATTCAGCAGGATTTCCAACAGCCGTTTGAACCCTCGCACGCTAACATGGCAGTGCTGAATCTGCATAGTGATATACCAAAACACACGCTGGCGGCCAATTTGCGGCAGGCGTTCTCAGGTATCGTCGCAGGTAATGTCAAACCGAATACAATCAAGTCGGTACGTGAACACGGGGTGTTCGAAATCAACGGTGAGCCGGAAATCATGCAGGCTCTGGATAGCTTGCTCGCATCGTTCGTGGAACAACGCAGGATGAAATTGCCAGGGCCTGTATATATTCCCTGTTTCCGACTTGTGTCCTAGCACTTCTTTCGTTATTCTCTCAGCACTTCAGCAGGTATTAGCTTTCTCACAGCTGTCAAATCTACGCCATGGGTAAATTTGAACTTGTTCTGGTATGAAATTATCAGGTTGTTGGCTAGTAAATCATCCCGTTGTGCCGGAGATAGAGATTCCTCTTCTACCAGTGCGTAATTATCGTGAAAATCAAAGCGGTTAACCAGTCCGGCCAGTTCATCACTCAGGCACATGCCATCAACCGGGTATTTGAGCGCGTAACCGTTTGACTGGGTGACAAAAATTTCGAGTGCACAGCCTGCGGCCAATCCACGGTAGCGTTGTGAGTCTTCCGGGTCCAGGCGAAAAAAGACCAGGTAACGGCGGCCTTCTTCAAACACAGTTGGGTTTTCGAAGTAGCACTCATAGGGATGCAGGCCTTTTTCGTAAACCTCGATAATGTCTTCAACCGGTTGCTTGTTTTTGTAGATGATCAGTGTTCTAAGAAATGCGCTTCCCTCATTAGGGAACGAGCGTGCATAAACATAATCGGTATCTTTGACCTGCGCGACTGCGACGAGATCCGCCTTGACGGCCAGTTCAGACAGACTGACCCGGGCGGTTCCTTCTCGAACTGGGCGGCCTCAGAAGCATGCAGTAACGCGCTGAAAATGAGCGGCGCACCTACAATTACAAACATTCTTCGCATGCTGTCTCCCATTCGCATTAGTATCTCCATGGTGGCACAGATCCACCATAGCTGCGAGAATCACTTCTGGCCACGGTTTTGAACAGGAACTCCATTATGCTCAATACGTTTAAGCGTTTTTCTACTGGTATGCTGTCTTTGTTACTGATTGCCTGTAATCCGGTAGATAACATTACGCTAACGGCAACCAACAGCAACCAGGAGCCAAATGCAGAACGAGCGGTTGAATTTGTCGCACAGGCTGAACAGAGCTTGGCAGAGTTGGGCCACGAGGCAGAACGTATGGCCTGGGTTTATAGTACTTTTATTACTGAAGATACTGAAAAACTGGTGGCTTCAGCGAACAGGAAATTTACCACACTACAGGTTGAACTGGCGTCGCAAGCGGCGGGATTCAACGCTGTCAAAGGTATCGATGACGGTACACGGCGCAAGCTCGCTATGCTGCGCTCAGGGATAACCATACCTGCACCTCGTGATCCGGACAAAACGGCTGAACAGTCTGAGATCGGTGCAAAAATGAGCGGCATGTACGGTAGGGGAAAATACTGTTATGCAGATGAGGAGTGCCTGGATCTTGGGCATTTGAGTGACATCATGGCTGAGTCCCGGGAACCTGACGCCTTGCTTGAAGCATGGAATGGCTGGCGGGAAATCTCACCACCGATGCAAGTCCTTTATACCCGTCAGGTAGAATTGGCTAACGAGGGTGCGACTGAACTGGGATTTGCGGATCTTGGTACGATGTGGCGTTCAGCTTATGACATGCCAGCTGAAGACTTTCTGGGTGAACTCGATAGGTTATGGGGCGAGGTAGCGCCTTTGTACGAGGCCCTGCATTGCCACGTGCGGGCCAAACTGGGTGAGCAATATGGGACAGATCTTGTCCCTCAGGATGGTTCGATTCCCGCCCATTTGCTCGGCAATATGTGGGCCCAGGACTGGAGCAATATTTATCCAATGGTGGCTCCGGAAGCAACGGAGCCTGCCTACGATCTGAGCGCTATTTTGAAAGAACGGGACTTTGATGCAATCCAGATGGTCAGGACCGGCGAGGCCTTTTTCAGTTCACTGGGTTTTGCTGAATTGCCACCAACATTCTGGGAACGCTCATTGTTTACCAAACCCAGGGATCGGGATGTGGTCTGTCATGCCTCAGCCTGGGATGTCGATGAGAAAGATGACCTGCGAATCAAAATGTGCATAAAAACCAATGCAGAAGATTTTAAAACCATTCATCATGAACTCGGCCACAACTATTATCAGCGGGCCTACAAGCAAGAGGGCTACCTCTACCGCGCCAGCGCCAATGACGGTTTTCATGAGGCCGTGGGTGATACGGTTGCACTGTCCATTACACCCGAATACCTGCAAAAAATCGGCCTGCTCGAAAATGTGCCTGATCCTTCAGGTGACGTCGCATTGTTGATGAAACGGGCACTGGAAGGTATCGCCTTTTTACCCTTTGGTTTATTAGTGGATCA
>CAYZLS010000149.1:0-1335 GCA_964479355.1 uncultured Wenzhouxiangellaceae bacterium
GAAAAAAGTCTATCGCAAGTTGGCTATGAGATATCATCCGGACCGTAACCCGGATGATGCGCAGGCACAGGAAAAATTCAAGGAGGCACAGGAAGCTTACGGGGTTTTGAAGGACTCAAAAAAACGTGCAGCCTATGACCAGTTTGGACATGCTGCAACCAGCTCGGGCGCGCGTGGACCCGCAGGTTTTGATGGCGATGTTGGTGATGTTTTCGGTGATATTTTTGGCGATATTTTCGGTGGCCGGGGACGTGGGGGCCGTCAACAACAACAACACCGGGGTTCTGATTTGCGTTTTTCCATGGAACTGGATCTGGAAGAAGCCGTAGCCGGTATCAGTCGGGAAATCCGTATCCCCACCCTAGGTCAATGCAAGGTCTGTGATGGCAGTGGGGCTTCCGATGGTGAAAAAACAGCCTGTACCACCTGCGGTGGAGTTGGTCAGGTTCGAATGCAACAGGGGATTTTCTCAGTGCAACAGACCTGTCCGGCCTGTAAAGGTATGGGTCAGGTGATCAAGAATCCGTGCTCGTCTTGCCACGGTCAGGGTCGCACCCGTGAAACCAAGACTTTGTCGGTCAAAATACCGACCGGCGTAGATAACGGGGATCGGATCAGGCTGGCTGGTGAAGGGGAAGCTGGTATGGCAGGTGCGCCTGCTGGTGATCTTTATGTCGAGATTCGCGTCCGTCCGCATCGTTTGTTCGAACGTGACGGCGATGATCTGTATTGTGAAGTACCCATCCATTTTACCACTGCAGCGTTGGGTGGCAGCCTGGATATCCCCACACTCAACGGCCAAGTGAAGTTGAAGATACCTGTCGAGACACAGACCGGACGAATGTTTCGCTTGCGTGGCAAAGGGGTTAAATCAGTTCGTAGCCACCGGCAGGGTGATTTGCTCTGTAAAACCGTTATTGAAACCCCGGTCAGACTTTCTAAGCAGCAAAAAGAATTGTTGCAACAGTTTAAGGAATCCCATGAGTCCAGTAAGACCGAGCACAATCCGAAATCCAGTTCCTGGCTCAGCGGGGTTAAGGATTTTTTTGACCGGATGACTTTATGATCCGAGTTGTACTACACGGTGCGGGTCGTATGGCCCACAGAGTTATCCAGCAGGTCAAATGTTCCCCTAAGTATGAATTGGTCGGTTTGGTCTCCAGAACGGAGTCTGATAGCGCCACGGGGCTCGATTACTTCGCCACGCTGGAAGATTTCACCGGGGCTGCTGACCTGTTACTGGATTTTACCCTGCCGGGTGGTCCAGGTGTTGCTGCGCAATGGTGTGGGCAAAACGGGGTAGCGCTGCTCAGTGGCACCACAGGATTATCAGAT
>CAYZLS010000149.1:1345-5128 GCA_964479355.1 uncultured Wenzhouxiangellaceae bacterium
ATGGTCTGCCTCTGCGAAAAGTTCGGGGAGCTGGATGAAGACCGCAAGGCATTGGCTAATGCAGCACTGCAGGTGCCGGTATTGTGGGCCTCCAATATGAGTCGTGGGATTGCGTTGATGTCTTCCCTGGTGGCTCAGGCGGCAGCTGAAATGGGTGCCAATGCGACGATCAAAATTACTGATACACACCATCAACATAAAATCGATGCACCTTCTGGTACCGCGCTGACCCTGGGCACTGCCGTGCAGGCGGGGCTGGAAGAGGGCAGAGCAAACGAACCAGTATATGCCAGTATGCGTGAAGGCGAGATCATCGGTGAGCACGCTGTTACTTTTGAAGTTGCTGGCGAAATTCTTGAACTCACCCACTATGCGCTCGACCGTGATATTTTCGCCCGCGGCGCCTTAAGGGCGGCTGCCTGGCTGGTCAAACAGAAACCGGGGTACTACACCACCAGTGACTGGTTAAAGTCACCGTAAAACCCGTCGTCGACATGGCATCCTGGGGGATCTGCCCGGCCCAGGATGCTCTACCCATGCCGGTGTGGAATTAGTTAGACAGCTGAAGTGTGTTCCAGTAGAATTCTGTCGCTTAGAGCAACAATTGCGTCGGTGGTATCCGGCCCAATAAATACTCATCAAATCTAAGCGGGAATGGCGCTTAACGGCATTCCCGTTTTGTGTGTCTGGAGGCAGGGAATTGACGCAACAGGCGGTGCTGGCACTGGAAGATGGTAGCCTGTTTTACGGTCAAAGCATCGGTGTTGACGGTAGTACGACTGGCGAGGTCGTATTCAATACCTCGATTACGGGTTACCAGGAAATCCTGACTGATCCGTCTTATGCACAGCAAATTGTCACCCTGACCTTCCCTCATATCGGCAATACCGGCTGCAACCCGGTGGATGAAGAATCCGACGGGGTAATGGTGGCAGGGCTGGTCGTGCGTGATGCAGCCACGCTTCACAGCAATTGGCGCAGCGCAGAATCGCTGCAAGCTTATTTGCAGCGGCATGGGATCGTCGCTATTGCAGGTATTGATACACGCCGTTTAACCCGTATTCTCAGAGAAAAAGGGGCTTTGGGTGGCTGCATCATGACCTACGGATCGAAAGCTATAGGTAAGGAGACTGAGTTGGCCCTGGCTGAAGCCCGTGGTTTCCCCGGCATGCAGGGACAGGATCTTGTCCGCGACGTGACCACAGCCGAAACCTATACATGGACGCAAGGTAGTTATGACCTCGATACACAATCCTGGGGTTCCAGCCAGCCGGCGCTGCATGTTGTTGCCTACGATTTTGGTATCAAGCGCAATATTCTGCGCATGCTGTGTGATCATGGCTGCCGGGTGACGGTGGTGCCGGCGGCCACTCCGGCTGGCGAAGTACTGGCGATGGAGCCAGACGGTGTGTTTTTGTCCAATGGCCCCGGTGACCCTGAACCCTGTGATTATGCCATTGCCGCTATTGCCGAGTTATTGCAAACCGAGCTGCCGGTATTTGGTATCTGTCTGGGCCTGCAGCTATTGGGTCTCGCCACAGGTGCCAGCACCATCAAAATGAAGTTTGGCCACCACGGCGCCAATCATCCGGTACAGGACCTTGCCAGCAAGCAGGTCATGATCACCAGCCAGAACCACGGCTTCGCACTGGCTGAAGACTCCCTGCCGGTGAGCTGCCGGGCTACACACCGATCATTGTTTGATGGCAGTTTGCAGGGCGTGGAATTCAATAATGGCAGAGCCTTTGGTTTTCAGGGTCATCCAGAGGCCAGTCCCGGGCCCTTTGATGCTGCTGACCTGTTCGACCGCTTTATCACACTGATGAAATCACCTGTTGATAGTAAACCCAGTGCTCCTTCAACGTGATAATTGCGGATTCAGCGAAGGATCACTAGATAATGCCGGCAAGAACTGACATCAAAACCATCTTGATCATCGGGGCTGGCCCGATCGTGATCGGTCAGGCTTGTGAATTTGATTATTCAGGTGCCCAGGCCTGCAAGGCATTGCGCGAGGAAGGCTATCGGGTGGTGTTGGTGAATTCGAACCCGGCTACCATCATGACCGATCCGGAGACTGCCGATGCGGTCTATATCGAGCCGATTGAGTGGCGCACCGTTGCACAGATTATTGAACAGGAACGGCCCGATGCCCTGCTACCAACTATGGGTGGTCAAACGGCGCTGAATTGTGCGCTGGATCTTAACCGTGAAGGGATGTTGAAAAGATTCTCAGTGGAAATGATCGGTGCCTCGCGTGAGGCCATTGATATGGCCGAAGACCGGGGTCTGTTTCGCCAAGCCATGGCAGAAATTGGTTTGGATACGCCGCAAGCAGAGTTGGCACATAACCTTGAAGATGCACTGGAAATGGTGGGGAGAATTGGATTCCCAACCATCATCCGACCCTCTTTCACTATGGGTGGTGCAGGCGGTGGAATCGCTTATAACCGGGAAGAGTTTGTCGAAATTGTTAGCCGTGGGCTGGAGTTGTCACCCACGAGCGAAGTGTTGCTGGAAGTTTCGGTGCTGGGCTGGAAAGAATTCGAGATGGAGGTGGTGCGAGATCAGCAGGACAACTGCATCATTGTTTGCTCTATAGAAAATGTGGATCCTATGGGTATCCACACTGGTGATTCCATCACGGTTGCACCGGCTCTGACCCTGACCGATAAAGAATACCAGCGTATGCGCGCCGCATCGATTGCGGTGTTGCGCAAAATCGGTGTGGATACTGGCGGTTCCAACGTGCAGTTTGCAGTCAATCCTAAGGACGGCAAGTTGGTCGTGATTGAGATGAACCCCAGGGTTTCCCGTTCATCAGCGCTAGCTTCGAAGGCCACCGGCTTTCCAATCGCCAAGGTTGCAGCCAAGCTGGCGGTTGGTTTTACCCTCAATGAATTGCGCAATGAAATCACTGGTGGTGCAACCCCAGCCTCATTTGAGCCCAGTATCGACTATGTGGTAACCAAGATACCGCGCTTTGCTTTTGAAAAGTTTCCAGCGGCTAATGATCGCCTGACCACACAAATGAAGTCGGTGGGCGAAGCCATGGCCATTGGCGGTAATTTCCAGGAGTCGTTGCAAAAATCCCTACGAAGCCTCGAAACAGGACGGGATGGTTTTGATCTCGTGTTACACGGCAGCGACCCCCAACAACGTGCTGCCGAACTTAAACGAGAATTACGCGAGGCCGGTGCAGAGCGCCTGTGGTATGTGGCAGAAGCATTTCGGGAAGGGCTTAGAATTGACGATATTTATGCCCTGACGTCGATCGATCCCTGGTTTCTGGCCCAGATCGAAGACCTGGTGCGGGTTGAGGTCAGGCTGGTGGAACAAGGCATGGCTGCACTTGATAAGCCGTACCTCTACGCTCTGAAGCAGAAAGGCTTTTCCGATGCCCGCCTGGCCACTTTATTGGCTTGTAGTGAGCAGCAGATACGGGAACACCGCCACGGTCTGGGTATCCGGCCGGTTTACAAACGTGTCGATACCTGCGCGGCGGAGTTCAGCACGACCACGGCCTATCTGTATTCGACCTATGCAGAAGAGTGTGAATCGGAACCCACCGGGAATCGCAAAATCATGGTACTGGGCGGTGGTCCCAACCGCATAGGGCAGGGCATTGAATTTGATTATTGCTGTGTGCACGCGGCCCTAGCTTTACGTCATGAAGGTTTTGAAACGATCATGGTGAATTGTAACCCGGAGACAGTTTCTACCGATTATGACACTTCAGACCGCCTGTATTTTGAACCTCTGACACTGGAAGATGTGCTGGAA
>CAYZLS010000150.1:0-3331 GCA_964479355.1 uncultured Wenzhouxiangellaceae bacterium
TGCCTTGTGGGTTGCACCTGGCTCGCGGAAATGCACCTGGTCGTCAATCATTCCCGGTAGCAGAAAACGGGCATTGGCATCTACCACTACAGCACTGGCCGGCGCGCTTATCACCGCATCGATTTTTTCAATCCGGCCGCCCCGTAACAGTACATCAGCTACGGTAATTTCACCCTCGTTTACCAAGCGTGCATTGCGGATTACAGTTGTTTGACTCATTCGTTTTTATTCAAGCCACTACTTTTGCATGTATTGTAAGTTGTTTTGCGGCATCTTGTTTTAAGGCACCGGGTCATGACCGCCATCACAAAATGGCTGACAACGAAGAATTCTCTTTATTCCAAGCCAGCTACCCCTGCCAGCACCGTGTTTCCGGATGGCTTTGGAAGTATAGTGTGAACAGCTGGGGGTGAAGCGGCAGTGCTGGCCCAACAAGGGGCTCAGGACGAGTTGATAAAGACGAATAATGAAGAGCAGGAATTTTTCCATTGCGCTTGATTTTGATTCTAATTCGGGTGATTAGCAAAAAATACTTGCCGTTACTTTCAAGTTGAGATATAACACTCCACCTTAATCTAGTCGATATTGAACTGTGAATTAATAAATATATTTATTAATCAATATATTACAAATTTTTTATCCAAATTTCCAAGGAGATTTCGAACGCAAATGACTGCGCCCACTGTAAAATTACCCAAAGGATACCTGCCTTCTGACAAAGAAGAGTACATGAATGCTAGGCAAAGTGAATATTTTCGGGTGAAGCTGATCACCTGGAGAGATGAGTTGATAGAAGAGTCCCGTGAAACGATCAGTAATCTGCAACACGAAGTCAGGGATGTTGGCGATGAGGCCGAGCGCGCCACCCGGGAAACTGAAAATAGCCTGGAATTGCGCACCCGCGACCGTTACCGCAAGCTGATCGACAAGATCAACAAGGGGCTCGTTCGGCTGGAGGAAGGTGAATATGGATATTGTGCTGAAACGGGTGAAGAGATCGGTATTCAGCGCCTGGAAGCGCGTCCTATTGCCACCCTGTGTCTGGATGCCCAGGAGCGTTGGGAGATGCGACGCAAGCAAATGGGCAATTCACGCTAATCTACACCTTTTATTCGCCAGTTATTCGCTAGGTCCCGATGTTAGATAGCTTTTAGCTGCTTTCCCGATGGCATTAAGCATCGCGTGTAGACCGTTTGCACGGGTTGGTGATAAATATTGCTGTAAACCGATGGCGCTGATGAACTCCGGTTTTGTGTTGAAAATCTGACTGGCGGATGCACCGGAATAAACCCGGATTAACAAGGCAATCAACCCGGATATAATAGCCGCATCGCTGTTGGCGCGGATCGTAAGTTGATCGACGTCGCCTTCGATTAGCAGCCAAACCCTTGATTGACAGCCATACAAAAGGTTCGTATCTGTTTTTTCGGCTTCAGCCAGTGGCTCGAGCTGTTTACCCAAGTCAATCAGGTACTGATATTTATCCAGCCAGTTATCAAACAGACTAAAATCGCTGATTATTTCCTGTTGGGCACTATGTGGATCGTGCATGGTAATCCTAGGCACGTCGCCAGCGGCAACCATTCGCACCATCTTCAAGTATGATGCCCATGGCTAGCAGTTGATCTCTTATTTCATCGGCACGGGCGAAATCGCAGCTTTCACGAGCTGTCGCTCTAGCGCTGATGAGCTCGTCAATTAGGGCTTCGTCCAGACCTGTGGTATCCCCGGCCAACCAGGTTTGAGGTTCACACTGGAATAATCCAATCAACGCGGCGGCAGCTAAAACCCTCCCGCCGATTTCCCGTGCTGATGCTGCGTCGTCGGTATTGGCCAGTTTGCGCACTTCGCTATTGAGCACTGCTAACGCTTTCGGGGTATTGAGGTCATCCAGCAGCGCTGACATAAAATGATCTGAAGGCGAGTTCGCGGCTGTAAGCTGTCTGTGGGTGTTATTTGTATCACGCAATACAGCATAAATGCGATCGATCGTTCGCCGGACCTGGATTAGTGCTTCGTCCGACCAATCCAGTGGCTGCCGATAATGTGCGCTCAGTAGCAAGTAGCGTAATACCTCGCCCGGCACGCATTTCAGCAGTTCATGTACCACCAGGGAATTGCCCAAAGACTTGGACATCTTGCGTTTATTTACGGTGACAAAACCATTGTGCATCCAGTAGTGGGCGAAGACCTTCCCACCGTGTGCACAGATACTTTGTGCGATTTCATTTTCATGATGCGGGAAGATGAGATCCTGACCACCACAGTGAATGTCGATGTTTTCGCCGAGGTGTTGCTCCGCCATGACCGAGCACTCCAGGTGCCAGCCAGGCCGGCCCCAGCCCCACGGGCTTTCCCAACCCGGCTGTGGTTTGGTAGATGGTTTCCATAAGACAAAATCACCCGGGTGTCGTTTAAAATCGGCGACTTCAATTCTCGCACCGGCGATCATCTCGCGCATATCGCGGCGGGACAATGCACCGTATTGTGAAAATGATTCGATCGAGAACAACACGTGCCCTTCCGCCTCGTATGCATGCTTACTTTGCAGCAGGTGTTCGACCATTTCGATCATGCAGGGAATGTGATCGGTTGCGCGTGGCTCCAAACTGGGTTGACCAACACCGAGTGCAGCCATGTCTGCATGATAGGCGGCGGTATAACGCTTGGAAATGACATCGATGGGAACGTTCTGTTCGGCAGCAGCTGCATTTATTTTGTCATCAACATCGGTGATATTACGGGCGTAAACAACATTGGCATATCGTTGTTTCAGCAATTTGAACAACAGGTCGAAAATAACCGCCGGCCGTGCATTGCCTATGTGAGCATAGTTGTAAACCGTCGGGCCGCAGGCATAAAGGGTTACCCGTGCTGGGTCCTGTGGTACGAAAACCTGTTTTTTACGTTTTAGCGTGTTGTATAGCACGAAGGCTTCAGTTTGGTTCATGGTCTCATTCTGAGTTATGTTCCGCCCTCACGGAACGAGGACGAAAGGTCTTCCTTTTCGGGTGATCATTTTAGGGGACACAGAGGCAATTGCAATGGTGGAAAGACAAGTTATTAACGTGGATTACAAGTCACACGTTAAAGAAGTGCAGCGACGCTGGGAAGATGCGCTTGCTGCAGAAGGCTACGATGCGATACTGATTCATGTAGGCAGTAAATTAGTCAGTTTCCTGAATGATTATGAATACCCGTTTCGTTGCAATCCGAATTTGTTGTGGTGGTTACCGCTAACCCAGCACCACGACAGCGCTTTGTTAGTGCGTCCCGGCCAACGTCCAACCTTGTATTACTATCAGCCTGATGATTACTGGTATTTGCCGCC
>CAYZLS010000150.1:3341-5108 GCA_964479355.1 uncultured Wenzhouxiangellaceae bacterium
ATACCGGTGCGCAGCCCTGACGCATGGAAGCAAGCCGGGATAGGTGCACATATCGCATTTATCGGTGATGCGGATGCCCTGTCTGCCATGGTTGAGGCGGCACAGTTGAACCCCACGCGGTTGTTACACAGGATTCACCTGGAAAGAACCCGTAAAACACCCTATGAGATCGCCTGTATGGCTGAGGCTGCCCGACTGGGTGCGATCGGACACACCGCGGCAGAACAGGCATTTCGTGTCGGCTTGAGCGAGTACGAAATTCACCAGCGCTATTGTATGGCCATCGAGTCGGTTGATGCTGAGTTACCCTATGGGAATATTGTAGCGCTGGATGAGCATGGGTCCGTTTTACATTATCAGGCCCATGAACAACAGGCACCGGCGGTGCAGCGTTCATTTTTGCTCGATGCGGGTGCAACAGTGCATGCCTATGCCTCGGATATCACCCGCACCTATGCGGCGCACGCGGGCGAGTTTGCCGAGCTGGTTTCGGCGCTCGATACAATGCAGTAAAGTACGTGTGAGGCAGTTGTTGAGGGTTCGGATTACCGCGACCTGCATTTACGCGCCCACCTGGATATTGCCGGTATTTTAAAGGATTTCGATATCATCAAGCCGTCACCTGAAGTAGCGGTTGCAACCGGTTTGAGCTCGGTATTTTTTCCACACGGGCTCGGGCACTATCTGGGCTTGCAGACTCATGATGTTGCAGGCTTGATTGCTGATGCGGATGGAACACCCATCCCGCGTCCTGATGGCCACTCCTTCCTGCGGCTCACACATACTCTCGAAGCCGGCAATGTGCTGACCATTGAGCCGGGTCTGTATTTTGTTGAGCCTTTGTTGCGTAAGTGGTGTGAAAATGGCGATGCTGCTGCAATCAACTGGAAAAAAGTGGAAATGTTGACCCCCTACGGCGGCATTCGAATAGAGGACAACATGCTGGTGATGGGCGGCGAACCACGGAACCTGACCAGGGGAGCCTTTGCAGCCCTGGATTGACTTGCGGTCTCATTACAAATCGTCAGTCAGTCCCAGCCCACTGAGTTGGGTGGTGAGTAACTCGCTCGCTGGCCCATAGTTCCAGATGTTTGCCTGATTGGTGAATAAGCATTGCTTTTCCGGACTTGCCAGCAGCTTGACGGCTTCTTTGACCTGTGTGGACATTACCGTTTTACTGACGATACCATCCAATTCGGTGGCATAGGGCTCACCAATAATCTTTCGTAAGATGTTGTTTGCCGCCGTCAGGTTATCCGGAAATAAGTATTTCCCGGATTGCATCTGGTAAAGATCAGATAGTGTCTGCAGGCAGAACAGGGTGCAATAGGCATCATCCAGCAAGCCTACGATACCAAGGTTGTCCGGGATAACGTCATTATCCTCAAACCAGTAGGCCTGAACCATTTCCAGAATAACTTCCATTTCTGCTTCCAGGCCAACGTTTCTGGCAGAAGTCCAGGCCACGGTCAGTAGGTACGGAACCTGTTCGATATAGCCACAAACAAAACTTGCGCCACGGGCCAGCTCTGTTTCAGTGGGGTGGGCTCCTTCACGTTCAGTAACCGCCACCAACAGTTCTTGCAGATCCACCACTGCATGTGGATCAGCCAACTGGGTCGCAATCATTTGTTTAATTTGAGCCTTTTCCATACCGGTTATACGCGTCTTAACAGGGCACATTTTAGCTCATTGGCACGACGGGTGAATTAAACGTTAATAAATGAGCAGGTGAATTCATCTGACATGTTCGTTATGGTTGCCTCT
>CAYZLS010000151.1:0-5107 GCA_964479355.1 uncultured Wenzhouxiangellaceae bacterium
CTTTGGCGATCTGCTGTAAATCAAGCAAAGCCCCATTGGCATCATCAGACATGCCTTGCAAGCTGTCTTTCCCACCACTGCCAAGACCAGCCAGGAAACCACTGCACCATTGCGACAACGCCAAGGTTCGCTGTTCCAGTGTTTCCTCATCATCGGGCATCCAGATGTTTAAGCCAAAATCTTCATCTGTCAGTTGCTGCCGGCTGGAATTGAGTAGTTCTTCCAGACATGACCTCAGGTTTTCAGTAGACCCAACAACCAGTTCAAGCTGCCCCAGCAACGCCATGAAAGCATCTGTACTGCTATCTGGCAGCCGGCACAGCAAACCGCACGCCACCCCGTGGCATTCCGTTAATTCCGCTGCATCGAGGCTACCCTGCGCAATAGCCAACGTATCTGCAAAATCAGGCGGGCTGGTTACATTCATAGCGTATTCCTGAGCTTCACAATTTTCACTATCACAAGTGTAACCTGCCATCTCTTTGGAGAATACGTTACAAGATTTTTTTTGCATTGTTGATTGACCCCCATAGGCTGCCAAATTATAGTGATGTCATGGATTCAATAGAACAAACCGATAATGATTTGCAGCGACTTGAAAATCAACTGCGAACACTGCTCAGTCAAATCCAGAAACTTCGCGAAGAAAATCAGTCGTTGCACGTTCGCCAGAACACGCTGGTAACAGCGCGTGCCTCACTGGTGGCCAAGAACGATGAAGCCCGCACCAAAGTTGAAGCCATGATCAACCGTCTCAAAGGTCTTGAACAGACCTAGTGTCATACCAACAGCATGGATAAGACTTCTGAACCTATCTCGGTTTCCATTCTTGACCGGGAATATCAATTTGCCTGCGAGGCTGGAGAACGTCAGGCTTTACAGTCAGCAGCCTCTTTTTTGGATGAGCGGATGCGCTCGGTACAAGGTGGAGGAAGGTTAATGGCACTGGAACGGGTTGCAGTGATGACCGCACTCAACCTTGCCGATGAATTGCTCAAGCTGCAACAGCATGAAAAATATCGGGTTGAAAAAGTGGACTGTCGGATTCGCATGCTGGCAGATGAACTGGATGATGCACTGCAGGGCTAATAGGGGTAGAATCAACTCGCCCTCTGTGGTGTTGGCCAGCTGGCCCGATAAATGCCTTGTCCCTAATTTGTAATCTAGGGGTGGCTGATCTGAACGCTGGTGTGCATGTTCGCCTAAGTGCGAAAAGCCTTAAGCACTGAGCGCCACCCCACTTGAACCTCTGGTTCAAGGTAATCAGGTCCACAGCGACATTCACGGAGGGCACGTTGCAGCCTATGTGACTTTGACCCTGTTATTTCAAACCCAGCTAGCACAAGCGAACAACCCGTATTGACTTACAAAGTAAAATTACGCCGTCAGCAGCGCACACTGCGCCGCGACCTTGCTGCCAATCAACGTGCCACTTGGGATAAATCAATCCAAATGCATGTGTTACGGCTGGTCAGATCACAGCCAGCCGAATCCATTGCTGCATACTGGCCTTTTGACGGCGAGCCTGACATTATCCCGGTGTGCAGGCAATTGCGCACAGAAGGAACTGAAATAGCACTGCCGGTTATTGCCAGAGGAAATTCCAACCTCATGAAATTCCGTTCGTGGCAGTCCGATAGCGTGTTAGAGTGCAGCAGTTTCGGCATTTTTGAGCCACATGACACACCGGAAATATCACTTTCGAAATTAGCGGTGTTGTTGATCCCATTAGTGGCCTATGACCAATCCGGCAACCGCCTCGGCATGGGTGCCGGCTATTATGACCGCTACCTTGAGCCGCTGCGCAACTCGCGCACACCGCTAAGAGTTGGCATCGCATACAGTTTGCAGGCACTGCCCCGGATCAATATAAATAAATGGGACATACCACTGCACGGCGTAGTCAATGAAAATGGATGGCTAGAATTTAAGGAGAACTAAATGAAGCAATGGCTGGTTAAGAGCGAACCGGATGTTTTCAGTGTTGACGACCTTGCGCAATGCCTGGATCAGACACGCTACTGGAAGCATGTACGTAACTATCAGGCACGTAATTTCATTCGCGATGACATGCAGTTGGGGGACCAGGTATTTTTTTACCATTCAAATATCGACATCCCTGCTATCGTCGCGGTGGCGGAATGTACCTCAAAACCCTATCCAGATCCTAAAGCGCTTAATCCGAAATCCCGGTACTTCGACCCTAGGGGTCGACCGGATCAGCCACGCTGGTTCCTGATTGACATCCACCTGATCAGGAAGCTGGACCAGCCGATTTCACTCAAAGCCACCAAACAACATGCCGAAGACCTCGGTGATCTGTCCTTAATTCGCAGGGGTAATCGCCTGTCCGTCATGCCGGTTGCTACCGGGCAATGGGATTACATCCTGTCCCTGCAAGCGGCATGAACCGGGATGAGCTAAAACGCGCAGTTGGGGAAGCTGCCCTGGAATATGTGCGCCCTGACAGCATCATCGGTGTGGGTACCGGCAGCACCGTTAACTGCTTTATCAAGGCGCTGTCCAGTAGCGGCATGCAAATAGAGGCGGCCGTTTCCAGTTCTGAAGCCACCACCGAACTGCTAGGTGCCGCCGGAATTACGGTAATGGATTTGAACCAAACCGGTGGCCTGGATCTGTATGTTGACGGCGCAGACGAATTCGACCCACATCGACGCTTGATCAAGGGTGGAGGTGGTGCACTGACCCGTGAGAAAATCGTTGCTGCAGCGAGTCGGAAATTCATTTGTATCACCGATCAGAGTAAACAAGTCAATGTGCTCGGTGCTTTCCCCCTACCACTGGAGGTCATCCCACTGGCACGCAGCCTGGTAGCGCGCAAAATGGTTGCGTTGGGTGGACGGCCTATCTGGCGCGAAGATTTTGTCACAGATAATGGTAACTGGATTCTGGACATCCATAACCTGGACCTGGTTGACCCAGTCAGAATGGAAAAAGCGATTAACAGCCTGGCCGGAGTGGTGACCTGTGGATTATTTGCCATGCGACCTGCTGACCTGGTTTTGATTGCGACTGAGCGAGGTATCAAGTCTATCTAATTTCCGGCCAATAAATCATCCATCAGAAGCTCAAATTCAGCGATGAATTGCAGGTAATGCTGGCCGGTTCCCGGCCCAGAAAAACCGGTGTGGATTTTACGAATATCTCCCTTGCGATCAATAAAAATCAGGGTTGGGAACGCCAGTACTGCATTCAGCATTGGCAGGGTTTTTGCGGCCAGCGCTTTGTCGGAAGTGCCAGCTATCAACAAATCATAATCAATATGATGCTTTACGCGTAATGCGTTACCCAGTTTTACCGCAGGTTTAAACGCCTCGGTGTGCTCGTACAACAAGGTGATGATCTCAAGACCACGACCGTGGTTTTCACGGTAATAGTTGGACAGAAACTCTGCCTCATCTGCACAATTCGGACACCAAGTGCCTGCCAGTGACACCAGCACGACCTTGTCCTGATATTTGTCATCTGTCAGCGAGACCGGCTTGCCATTGAGGTCAGGGAAAGTAAACTCAAGGCCCGAATAACCAGGCTTCAGGAAGGTCAGGGAGTAAGCATCGGGCAATTGTGCGTCAAAATTTCGCTGCGCAGTCCAGCTTTCATGCCAGCAGGTTCCTGACCAGAAATCACCGCGCAAGTCACCATTGGCCTGCATCTGTGCAGTAAAAACAAACGCGTGTGCACCATCGAAGGTGGACAGACACAGGGTATTGCCGTCAACCTCACCGGCCAGATAACGGTAATCGCCCAAAGGGGTCAGAAAAGTTCCAACCAGCTTACTGCCCTGCTGGTCAAATTCAGCAACGGCGTGAGATTCTTTACCTTCATCATCTTCAAATTTTACCTGCCAACGACCGGTAAATTCACTTTCTGACTTTGCCTCAGTAAGGAAACGATACCCCGGCTCTGGCTCACCGCTGACTTGCATCAACTGTTCAGAGCCCCGTTTGACCAGCTGCAAACTGCCTTGCAAACGGTCTCCATCCTGATGCAGCAACAAGGTATTATTGAAAACTGGGAAATACAGGCGCCAATCGTTCCCTTGCCGACTGACTTCTGGGACTTTTATTTTTTCCAGGCCATTGATTAGCCAGGCTTGTTCGTCATTACCCGCCAGCAGCAGTTGTACCGGCAATTCCACCTCAGGCAGCTGGATGCTCAATCGCCAAGCTGTTACCGGGTTCTGCTGGGCAGATAATTCGATACTAGTGTCTTTATCACTGCAGGCAACCAGCAGAAAAACCAATGTTAAGGGTAATATCTGTCGCATTTGAGGATTCCGATACCACTGAAGCTGCCAAGAATAACAGACCCATTCGTCAATTTCGCAGGTTAGAGTGAAAACTAAGGATTTAGCGGTTTCCAAATGTTTCAGGACAAGACGCAGAGAGTAGAAAAAATGCAACTACAAACGTTACTAATGCACGAAATTCCGGTAAAATTCACTTTCAACTATTTACTCGATCAATACAACAGAACTCAACCCGGCTTTTGAAAAGGACAGCAACATGAAATCATTATGTTATGCGTTATTTACTACACTGCTGATTGCATCGCCAGCCATGGCTGGCGATATCGAAGCAGGTAAAGCGAAAGCAGCCATATGCGCCGGTTGCCATGGCGCAACGGGTACCAGCATCAACCCGATGTGGCCCAATCTGGCAGGTCAACATGAGCAATACCTAGACAGACAGATCAAGGCCTTTCGTGATGGCACGCGGAAAGACCCAATGATGGCACCGATGGTGGTAAGTCTCAGCGATGCAGATATCGCCAACCTGGCCGCCTATTATGCCGCCCAGTAAAACGCTATAAATATAAAAGGGTGCCGTAGCAAAGCTGCGGCACCCTTTTTTTTACTGGCCGTATTTACTGGCCGTAATTGTAGGTCAAAGTTACACCATAATGCCGTGGCGGGCCAAAGCGTGTGAATACAATGCGACTGCCACATTGTGAAAAGGTGTGATGAACATAGTCTTTGTCATCTATGTTCTTGATCCAGCCCGCAACTTCCCAGGTGTTATCCGTACTGATCCAGGCCAGCCTCATAGCAAAATAGCAGCACCTCACCATCAAACTCTTGGCTCAA
>CAYZLS010000152.1:0-5106 GCA_964479355.1 uncultured Wenzhouxiangellaceae bacterium
TTTGATCGACTGATCAATGTACCAAGTAGTGTGAATATAAAACAATGAGCAATCTACGAAAAATCTGTGTGGTAACAGGTACAGGGCTGAATACGGGACGCTTTACTGGTTGATGAAAGAGATTCAATCCTTTGATGGGTTGGAACTTCTTACAAAAAAAAACGGTACAATAATCCTATTTTTCTGATGACAGGTGGTTTTGGAAAATGTAATTGATTGTAATGCTGTCGTAAAAGTAAAGTTTTGTTTGTTGTTTCGTAATTATGTATAGGCAACATTTTTTTTTAAGTTAAATGGAGAGAGTAATTATGAATTATAAAAAAACTGAGTTAGAGACGTTAAAAACATTTCAAGAAGAAATACCATCGCAGTATTTCTCACATAAAGATAAAGATAAAGATGAATATGATAGGTATATGGAAAAAATGGAATACCTATATAGAAACCATTTTAAATTTCCTCCTAAAATGTTTGACGGAGCAGAATTGATTGATTTTGGTGCTGGCACTGGTGAAAACACAATATATTTAGCTAACTGGGGAGCAAAATGTACATTGGTTGAAATGAATGATAAGGCGCAAAAAATTTCAAAAGAGGTGTTTGCAAAACATTCAAACAATCCTGATGATCATAACTTCGTGCTCTCATCTATTTTTGAATATAATCCAAAAGAAAATAAACAATATGACATAGTTCACTGTCGAGGTGTCCTCTCACATACTTCTGAAAAGGAAAAAGCTTTTCAGATAATCTCTGAATATGTAAAACCTGGAGGTTATATTATTTTTGGCGATCCTAATAAGGCTGGTGGATTCCAGAATATGTTACAGCGATATGCGGTATATTCATATGCATCTACACCAGATGAAATGGTTGATGTCTCTGAGTTCTTGTATAAGGAGGATATTGATAGGAGTGTTGCTACTATACCAAGAACAAGAAGAGCAATAATATTTGATAGATGGGTTATTCAATCACAAGATGATCCATCAGTTGAGGAGGTACATTCATGGATGAATGCTGCTGGCCTTCAGATATATTCAACTTACCCAAATGTATTAATGCCGATAAGAAATGACTCATATTTACACAACAATAAATATGACCCCTATATATATAAAAATCTATTATCTATACCGGAGCTTTCGTGGATGATGCATACAGAAGAAGACATTAATATTCTTCCAATAATTGATGATAACATGGGTGATTTTGCGTTCGTATTAAAGAATCTAACGAGTTATATGAAGAACTTTAATAACAACTCAAAACTTAATATTGGTGATTTTAGTGATTTAGTTGTTTCATTAAAAAGCGCAAATACATTAACACCACTTTTAAAGCCATTTGAAGATAAATTAAATGTGTTTTTAAAAGAGGTTATTGACTTCATTAAAGTTGTTGAGAGTGGTAAATTAGAGAATGTTAGGTTGTTTATTGAGAATACAGAATATTTATTTAAGGGTGCATGTGGGGTTAGGCATGTAGATTTTATAGGATATAAACCGTGATTGATAATATGGATGCTAATTGATTGTAATGTATATAGGAGTGTTAGATGATAAATTCTCATAATGAGTGGGACAAGCTAAGGGAAATAATTGTAGGAACATCACAAGGTACAATGCCTACCTTAACATGGAATAAGCCAGGACAAGTACCACTAGATGTTATGCAAAAAGGATACTCGCTTGCTAAAAAGGCTGCACCTCAGTGGTTTTATGAAGAAGTGGAAGAAGATCTTGAAGATCTAAGCTCTACACTAAGGAAATTTGGTGTCAAGGTGCATAGGCCGGATCCCTTTGATTTCTCAACGATGTTCTCATCTCCTTATTGGTCAACTACTAGTAATAATGCCTATAATACAAGAGATTTAAATTTGGTTGTTGGTAATAATGTGATTGAAAGTCCATCATTTTTACCTAGCAGATATTATGAAACCACTGCACTATACCCAATCTGGTATGAATATTTTGATAGTGGATTTCGTTGGATAGCAGGGCCAAAGCCAAGGCTTGATTATAATGTTCTGGAGCCTTATTTTAGAGATGAGGATGAGCGAGTCTTAACGGATGAAGATGTAAAACACCAGGAGCTAACTAATGGAAGATTAGAGAAATTACATAAACTATCAGAAAAAGAAATACTTTTTGAAGCGGCTAACACCTTAAGAATGGGAAAAGATCTGTTGTATTTGGTCTCCTCTTCAGGAAATATGCTTGGAGCTAAGTGGTTACAGAGTGTTCTTGGTGATGAGTATAAGGTGCATACAACTTCTGATATTTATAGATCAAGCCATATTGATTCTACTGCAATGTGTTTAAGGGCTGGGTTAGTAATGCTTAATGATACTAGAGTTAATAATGATAACTGTCCGGAACTATTTAATAAGTGGGACAAAATCTATTTTAGTGATGTAGCGCCAACTTCTGAGCAGGAGTTAAAGTTTCAGAAGGAAGTTAGAGATCCAATAGGCTATGAGATTGAGTCTCTTGGATTTAAAACAAATTTACATGAAATGTCATCACCTTGGGTAGGAATGAATTTTCTTTCTATTGATCCTGAAACAGTTATTGTTGAAGAGAGACAAACAAAATTAATAAAATTGTTGGAAGCAAATAATTTTACGGTTGTGCCAGTTAGAATGCGCCATATTTATACGCAAGGAGGTGGTATTCATTGTGCAACATTGGATACTGTGCGAGATAGTAAGCTAGAAAGTTACTTTGATTAAATAAATACTTTATGGCTATTTACTGCTCAGATATTCCACATGGAGTCATGTTTCATAGGTTTCATGAAGAAGGATCAGATATTAAGGGACAGGGGTCATTAACATCAGACGATTTTGAAAAAATATTACTACATATAGGAATTGATAGAGTACTGTCTCCTGAAGAGTGGGTTTTTAAAACTAAATCTAATATTCTTGATGCAGATGATTTGTGTATTACTTTTGATGACGGACTTAAGTCACAGTACGATATTGCTTTGCCGGTGTTAGAAAAGTATAATTTAAAAGCATTTTGGTTTGTATTCTCATCGGTTTTTAAAGGCGAGGTGTATTATGATGAGATATATAATTTATTCATTACATCTCATTATCAATCATTTGATATCTTCTTTGAAGATTTTGTTAAGGAGGCATCTATTCCGGTTGAATTATTTAGTAACCATGAATTTTTAGAATTTCAAAAAACATATAATAAGTTATTCCCTTTTTTTTCTAATAGTGATATTAAATTCAGGTTTGTTAGGAATTATGTTTTGGATAGTGTGAGATACGAAAGGGTTATGGGGAATTTGCTGCGTTCTGTATGGGGGGATATGCTTAGCATCGGTAGTGTTGTTTGGATGAAAAATAATCACTTGAGAGAATTAGATAGAAATGGTCATTACATAGGACTTCACTCAAATAGTCATCCTAAAGTATTATCAGAATTAGATGTTAAACATCAGCAAGCTGAATATCAAGAAAACTATAAGCATATACAAAGTATAACTAACAAACGTGTCGAGTGCATGTCTCATCCTTTGAATTCTTACTCTAGAAATACAAATATTATTTTAAAAGATCTTGGTGTTAGTTGTGGTTTCAGATCTAATATGGATAATAAATATTATAGTGTTGAACAATCAAAAGTCAGTAATCTTGAGCTTCCAAGAGAAGACGCGACAAATATTCTAAGGATGATTGTTAACTTATAATATTGTCTTGTCTGTAGTTGTAATCTCTTTCATCTACCAGTAAAATAGCCTGACTTTAATATTGAATCAGCAAAAGTAATAAGTGTTCAGGATATTTTTCAATAAGTCTTATTGTGACCTAATTATTCAAGCATCATGAATGAAAATAGAAAAGTGTGTGTGATAACTGGCTCACGTGCCGAGTACGGTCTATTGTCGCCATTAATAGATCTAATTAGTGAGTCTGATCAACTACTTTTACAATTAGTTGTTACAGGCACGCACCTTTCAAAAAAACATGGTGCTACCTATAATGAAATTGAAGATGATGGTTTCTTAAATTATGCTAAGGTAGATATATCTCTTTCTTCAGATTCTGAACAAGGAATTGCTCAATCCATGTCATTTGGTATGGTTGGATTTGCTGATACATTCTCTAACTTACAGCCTGATTTAGTTGTAGTGTTAGGTGATCGCTTTGAAATTTTTGTTGCAGTAACTGTAGCAACAATCATGAGATTGCCTGTTGCTCATATTCATGGCGGCGAAACAACATTAGGGTCTTATGATGAAGCATTTAGGCATTCAATCACTAAGATGTCTCATCTTCATTTTACTGCAACAGACGAATATTACAGAAGAGTTATTCAGTTAGGAGAATCCCCAAAGCGTGTCTTTAATGTGGGTGCAATTGGAATTGATAATATCAATAATTTAAACTTGCTTTCACGAAAATCATTTGAAGATACAGTTGGTTTTAAATTAGGGAAAAGAAACTTGTTGATTACCTTTCATCCAGTCACGCTTGATACAATATCTGAAGATGAGCAGTTTTCTAATCTTCTTTGTGTGCTTGATAGCTTGGATAATACGCATTTCATTTTTACAAAAGCTAATTCAGATACTGGAGGACTAGTTATTAATAATATGATTGATGAGTTTGTCGAGGATCATAGTGATACGGCAATATCATTTATATCAATGGGAAAGTTAAAATACTTATCGGCAATGCAATTCATAGATGGAGTTATTGGAAACTCATCAAGCGGGTTGATTGAAGCTCCAAGCTTTAATATTGGAACTATTAATATTGGCTCAAGACAAACGGGGAGAATTAAAGCTGATAGTGTAATAGATTGCTCACCATATGATAAAGATATCCTAGATGCAATCACAGAATTATATAGTGATGATTTCCAATCAAAATTACTAACAGTAAATAATCCATATGCTAGTAGCGGTAGTTCAGCAAAAAATATTATGTCTATCATTCATGGTTATCCTTTAGATGGAATTTTGCAAAAGAAATTTCATGATATAAAATCGGCATTATGAACAGTGTATACATAATCGCAGAAGCAGGAGTGAACCATAATGGAAGTCGTGAGATGGCCTTTCAATTGGTTGATGCAGCTGTTC
>CAYZLS010000153.1:0-3178 GCA_964479355.1 uncultured Wenzhouxiangellaceae bacterium
GAGCAAATCATCTGGTAAAGCAACTCACTGTTATCGGGTTTCTCGGTTGCCGGAGGGGGTGGGACGCGGAAGAGTCGCTGCAGACCTTTGTTTTGAGTCAGCACGAAAATTGATCCATCCGCCGCCACCTTGATGTCTCGTATCCGGTCCTTGAGTTCACCCAACAGGGCACGTTCGGAACGAATCCGGTTTCCGTCCAGATCCAGCTTGCTGATGTGCTTTCCAGCCAGTGCACCGACCAGTAGGTGGCCGTCCCACTCGGGGAACATCGGGCCCCTGTATACGGTAAGTGGAGACGCTGCAATGGACGGTAAGTAATACCAAAGCGGTTGCAAAAGACCAGACTGGTGGGTTCCGATACCAATGGCTTCGGTGGTGTAGTTCTGTCCATAAGTGATGGTTGGCCAACCATAGTTAGCGCCAGCCTGAATAATGTTGATTTCATCACCACCCAAGGGCCCGTGCTCGGCCTCGAATAGTTGGCCGTAAGTTATGTCGTAATGCAAGCCCTGTGCGTTGCGCACTCCCAGTGCATATATTCGGTCATCTACCGTCGCATCATTAACAAAAGGATTGTCAGCAGGGACAGAACCGTCATCGTTTAGACGCAGGATTTTCCCTTGCAAGCGCTCGCCTTGCTGCGCAAACATATGCTCGGATCGATCACCCACCGCCACGTATAGGTATCCTTCAGGGTCAAATTCTAGCGCACCACCGAAATTGGAAGGCGACCAGCTGAACGGACCTGCGCGTAAAATATCGTGCACTCCGAGCAAATCTGTACCCCTAAGTTCTGCCGTTGCGACAGCGGTCAGGAAGAACCGGCCGGTCTCCTCATCGCTGGCCGAATAACTGAAGTAGATTCGCTTGTTGTGCTTAAAATCTGGATGAAGCTCGATGTCCAGCAAGCCTGTTTGTTCAGACTCTGTCGCGATCCGGGGCAGGCCGGAAATGGGTTGGAGTACTTTGGTCGAAATCTTGTACCGGTACAGCCGACCCCTAATTTCTGAAATGATGAGCTCATCCGGTCCAAGGAACTCAATTGCCCAAAGCTCTTTCAGTTCACTCAACACGGTTTCCAGCTGCACGTTACGGATGTTCAAGGCTGCCAAGGAAACCAGATCACCTTTATATGGCTTGGGTTCACCGGGTTTCAGTACACGTGGAGGAGGATCTGTTGACGGGTTGGCTGCAGACGCCTGTGAAAGCAAAATAGCACCCGCTACTACAAAATACACACAGGCCATGGTAAATCGCATCATACTCCCTGAGCGATAACGCGAAACAACTCGCACGATCTGCTTAATCCATATAGTTTTGTATTGTGCTTTCACACCCAATTCAGTACCGCCGCAAAGACATCCCTACCAATGTTACCACCCGATGCAATCACCGCAATTTTTTCCGGAAACCCATTGCGCCTTCCTGTTACTTTGCAATGGCCCTGAACAACACAAAGGCGATGGTGCTGACATGGTTCTTCCTCTCGGAATACCGTTGTTAGTGTGATGAGCGTGTACTTCATTGAATTTCCCGCGCAGGCATTCTGTTGATCCCGCTTTAAACGAAAATCGTTATCGAAATTCGATATTTCCAAAATCTATTTGCACCCAGGCGCTGAACACACATGAGTGGTAGTGATCAAGACCTCTATTCATGACCCATTCGCCTCCACGTTCTACACCATGCGGCGGAGGCGCCCATTTACGGCAGTTGGATGATTGAGGAGCTTCGTGAGCACGGCTACCGGATCAGTCCGGGCACAATGTACCCGATGCTCCACGGGTTGGCGCGCAAGGGGTATCTCAAGATGCGGCAGGAGGGGCTGGGCAAACGTGGGCATCGACGACGAAATCTACCGGTACCAGGTTGAATGAGTTACCTTTGTAGATCGGTAAAGGTGTCTAGCGCGGTAATATCTGACTGATGCGATCGATCAATTCGAAGAAGTAGTACGGGCCATCAATTTTATCTATCTGCCCAGTTCTGGAGTGCCCTACGACCGCAGCGGGGTGGTAAATACGGTAGGGAATCCCGCACTCGTCACGAACTACACCCTCAGAAACATGTTTGGTCTTGATGTAGGGGTTGGCGTCGACCCCCTCAGCCTCGGCAAACATTTCTTCGGTAAACGTGCCTTCGTATAAGCCAGCGGCCGCTATCGAGCTGGTGTGATGGAAGCATCCGGCGCTGATTTTTTCGGCCAGTTGCATGGCATGGTGTGTACCGTCTACGTTGGCCCTTAACTGTGATTCTTCATCTGCTGCAATATCGTAGATGGCATCGAGATGGAAAAAGGCGTCGATATGGTTGTTCAATGAATCGATATCTTCTGTGCTTAGACCAAGCAGAGGCTGGGCGAGATCTCCAATAATGGGGGACAATCTCATCTTCCTTGGCTCGCAATTGGTGCCGTAAATAATCAACTTTATTCAGCGATTGTGCTCTTACAAGGATATAAATCTTGCCGTCGTGTCACAGCAGTTTGTCGAGAAACTGTTTTCCAATAAAGCCGGTAGCGCCAGTGACAAAATAGCTCATGGTAAAGATCTCCAACCGTTGTGGCCAGACCGTTCTATTATGAAAGAGGTCTGGCTAATCATAAAAAATCCGGAGTGGGCTCGTCTGGCACCACTGAAATCGGGTCGATATGGATAATGATTTCCGCTCCTGGGAAACGTGCCTGCAGACTGTGTTCTACCTCATCGGAAATCTGGTGGGCCTCCAGAAGCCTCAGGTCATCATCCAGCTCGAGGTGTAGCTGAATAAATATGGCCGTGCCGGAGCGCCTGGACCTTAAGTCGTGCAAGCCGCAAACTTTTTCATGGCTTAAGGCACACGAGGATATTTCTTGCCGATCGGCTTCGGGTAGTTCATGGTCCATCAGGTGATCAAAGGCCTGCACTACGATTCCCCATGCACTCCAGAGAATATAAAGGGCAATCCCGATAGCAAACAGTGCATCGAATCCTGGCCAGCCCCAAACGGATAATACCAGCGCCACAACCACACTGGCATTCACCAGAAGATCAGTGCGGTAGTGCAGGGCATCTGCCTTGATTGCCATCGAATCCGTCCTGGCGATCACATGGCGCTGGAAAGCGAGCAGCCCGAGTGTGGTCAATATGGAAAAGAGCATAATCCAGATGCCGACACCGAAAGCTTCCAGCGGGACGGG
>CAYZLS010000153.1:3188-5077 GCA_964479355.1 uncultured Wenzhouxiangellaceae bacterium
AAAGCGGTGCTCGCTATCTGCTGGTGACAGGGCGTGGCGCACCGCAAACAGATTGCTCAGGGATGCCAAAGCGTCTAGGGCAGAGTCGATCAAAGTGGCCAGCAGGCTGACCGAACCGGAAGCACTCCAGGCCACCAGTTTTGCTGCTATCAGCACGATGACCACGGAGATGGAGGCATAGGTTGCCAGGCGCATGAGACGCGCCGCCTCAGCGGGAACAGAATACTGTCTGTGGTCAGTATTTTCGTTCACGTTCATGCCTGCCAAAAGGATAGTTTATTAAAAATTCGGCCCAGCTGCCTCTCGGGTCATTAGAGCATTGTGCTACGAATTGCACATTGTAGGATGCGCCAAGCGCTGGGACAAGATAGTGTATTTCTCCACTACTTTGCTTGTGTCGTGTAAAATTCCGACATTCAAAAATCAGGAATCTCGATGAAAATTCATTTTCTTCTCGTGACGGGATGCAGCAGCCTGCTGGCCTGCAAACCTGCCCCCCATACTGAAATCCAAGTGGAACAACCCATGCCAGAGAAACGACCTCATGAAATGACCCTGCACGGCCACACCCGTGTGGATGAGTACTTCTGGTTACGTGATGACGCCCGTAAAGACCCACAGATGCTGGCCTATCTGGAGGAGGAAAACGAGTATTTCGATGCAATGATGGAGCACAACGCTGGATTGCAGGATGCCTTGTATGACGAGATGACGAGCCGCCTTGATCCTGATGATTCAAGTGTGCCGTATCTGCAAGGGGAATACTGGTATTACAGCCGCTATGGGTCGGGTAGCGAGTATGCAATCCATGCGCGCCGTAAGGGCAGCATGGAAGCTGTTGAGGAAATTCTTATTGATGGCAATCAGCGCTCCAGCGGGCATGAATACTATCGCCTCGGAGGGCTGGAAGTCAGTGACGACCACCGCTATGTCGCAATTGCTGAAGACACTGTTGGTCGGCGTATCAATGACATTCGTATACTCGATACCCAAAGCGGGGAGTTTTTGCCAGACCTGATTGGCAATGCATCTACCGCACTGGCCTGGTCTGCGGATGGTCAATACCTGTTTTACCTGAACAAAGATACTGAAACCCTGCTGGCCTACCAGTTAATGCGTCACCGGCTTGGAACCGATAGTGCGGTTGATGTGCTGGTGTATGAGGAAACGGATAACACTTTTTACACTTCCCTCTGGCGTAGCCGCTCGATGGATTACCTGTTTTTAGCCCATGAGAATACCGATACCACCGAAGTGCAATGGCTTGCAGCTGATAATCCCACCGGTGAATTCAAACCGTTCCTGCCACGCGAAACGGGCCATGAATACGACATCGACCATGCTGATGGCCGGTTTTTCATCCGCACCAACTGGAAAGCCAACAATTTTCGTGTGATGTCCTCAACCCTGGAAAATTCCGCAGACAAATCTGGCTGGATAGAGATTATATCTAACCGAGATGATGCCATGGTGCGGAATCTGCAGGCATTTGATCATTGGCTGGTTATCGGTGAGCGCAAGGACGGACTGCGCAAGGTACGGGTAATCTCACACGACGGCGCGACAGACCGTTATCTTGATGCCGGACAAGAGGCGTCCGTAATGTGGCCATCAAATAACGTCAGTACCCACACCGATACGATTCGCTATGGTTATTCCAGCCTTGCGATACCTACTCAAATCTGGGAAATTGATCTTAAGACCGGCACCAGCCAGTTACTTAAAGCAGAGCGCGTGGTGGGTGGTTTTGATGGTGATAAATACAGCACTTCGCGCATGATGATTTCGGCCCGTGATGGTACCAATGTGTCGGTTTCTCTGGCCTATCGTAAGAGTACAGATCTGGATGGCTCAGCTCCTGCATTGTTATATGCCTACGGTTCCTATGG
>CAYZLS010000154.1:0-5056 GCA_964479355.1 uncultured Wenzhouxiangellaceae bacterium
GGGGTGGTTAGCAGATGCCAGCCAGATAGAAAAGACAGCTCGTGAGGATTTACACATGCGCCAACCTGAAACTACACGATTGCTGGTTGCCCGGCCTTGAGCGCCTCCGGCTCACATACCATACCCAGCAGCAGGCTTTACGCCATGCTGTTAATTTTCCTGTTTTTCTCGCTTGCACTGATTGCACGTGCAGTCGATTTACAGATCATGGAGACTGACTTCTTGCAGGGACAAGGAAAGGCCCGGTATTTGCGGGAAGTCACTATCGCTTCAACAAGGGGGGTGATCTCAGACCGTAACGGGGAACCACTGGCGGTGAGTACGCCGGTCGACTCGGTTTGGGTTGATCCAGGGCAATTGCTTGAATATACAAAAAAAATAGAACTTTTAGCGCAGGCCCTGGAGGCTAATCCTGAGGCCATTAAACGCAAGCTTACCCAGCGGGCCGGCAAAGAATTTGTCTGGTTGAAAAGGCGCTTGAACCCTGAGCTAGCCAGCCGGATCAAGGCCATGAAAATTCCAGGTGTTCATCTGCAAAAGGAATACCGGCGTTTTTATCCTGCGGGTGAAGTCACCTCCCATATCATCGGGTTCACCAACGTTGATGACATTGGCCAGGAAGGACTGGAGCTTGCTTATGACAGTTGGCTGGCAGGGAGTCGAGGTAGCAAGCATGTATATAAAGACCGTAAGGGCCAGACGATTCAGGAAGTTCAATTAGTCAGGCAATCCCATCCTGGACAGGATATCCATATAACGCTGGACAAGCGACTGCAATACCTGGCGTATCGTGAGTTGAAAGAGACAGTACTTCAGCACGGGGCTCGTTCAGGCAGTGTGGTGGTATTGGATGTGCTGAGCGGTGAAGTGTTGGCCATGGTCAATCAGCCTTCTTACAACCCGCATAACCCAAGCCGAAAAATTAATGGCAGACGCAACCGCGCCGTCACTGATGTAATTGAGCCGGGTTCAGTCATGAAACCGATAGCTATTACTTCGGTGCTGGAAAATCACCTTGCAAATACCACGACACTGGTGGATACCGCACCGGGTTATTTTGTAGTTTCCGGACATACCATTCGTGACCACAACAACTACGGCATGTTGGATGTAACGAGCGTATTAACCAAATCCAGCAATGTAGGTATCACGAAACTAACGCTCGATCTGGATGCGGAGCAGATGTGGGATACCTATCGCCGCTACGGGTTTGGTGAAGCAACTGGTACCGGTTTCCCCGGTGAGTCTGCGGGTGTGTTGCGAAACTATCGTCGCTGGCGGCCGCTCGAAAAAGCCACCATTTCGTATGGTTACGGCATCTCGGCTACGCCCCTGCAACTGGCTCAGGCTTACGCCACCATCGCCAATGGCGGCAAATTAAGGCAGCCAACCTTTATCCAGGGCTCCAATAATCCACCCATCGCTGCGATTGATCCGGACGTTGCCCGAAGTGTAGCTGCGATGCTGGAGACAGTTACCAGCGCCATCGGTACCGGCTCAAGAGCCCGTGTGCCAAATTACCGAATTGCAGGAAAAACCGGAACCTCACATAAAGCTAGCGCTTCGGGTTATGCCGCAGACAGCTATGTAGCAAGTTTTGCGGGCTTCGGCCCGGCCAGCAATCCGCGTTTTGTGTGTGTCGTGGTGGTCAATGATCCGATCGGTGAGGCATATTATGGCGGATTGGTCGCTGCACCCTTGTTTGCCAGCGTGATGGCCGACGCCATGCGCATTTTGAATATTCCACCGGACGATTTTCCCGCAATACTGGTAGATGCCGCAGGCCAGGGAGCAAGGCCATGACCCTACAGGAATTATTACAGGGCTGGCTTGATGATGTCGCCCCACTCAGCCTGGCTGGGATCGGTCTGGATAATCGCAATATTGAGCCTGGTGAATTATTCGTAGCTATACAGGGCCAATCGTGCCATGGGCTGGATCACGCCCGTTCAGCGGTGGCTGCTGGCGCCGTAGCTGTCCTTCATGATGGCCTGCAAGCTTCGCCACAGCTGGATGTACCTTGCGTAGAAATAGCTGGTTTGGGCAGCAAGCTGGGAGAACTGGCATCCCGCTATTACGCAGCGCCATCTGAGCAGATGCAAATTGCTGGTGTGACGGGTACCAATGGCAAGACCTCGGTTGCACATTTCCTGGCCCAGTCCTGGCAAGATGTATACGGCCACGCCGGTTTTGTAGGCACTCTAGGCTATGGTCTGATGGGGCAACTGCAAAGCGGTGAGAGAACCACACCCGATGCGTTTCGTCTGCAACGTGCGCTGTCTGATTGCCTTAAAGCTCAGGTTGAGTATTTGGCCATGGAAGTTTCTTCCCACGCCCTGGCGCAGCACCGCTGTCAAACCGTCCAGTTTGACGCAGCTGTATTTACCAATCTCAGTCGTGACCACCTAGATTACCATGCTGATATGGCTGAATATGCGGCGACGAAGCGTCTTCTTTTTACTGATTATGCACCTTCATTTGCCATCATCAACCACGATGATGACTATGGTAAAAAGTGGTATGGCGAGCTGAATGGTGGCATACAGATGCTGAGTTTTGGTTTGCGCAGTGGTGCCGAGTTGCAGGCTGAAATACTCGCTATGGACAACAGTGGAATGACTATCCGCATCCATGGGCCCTGGGGTACAGAAGAATTCCACACGGGCTTACTGGGTGAATTCAATGCATCGAATTTGCTTGCAGCAGCCGGAACGCTGGCACTACTGGGGATGCCGTGGCACAAGATCCTGCACCAATTAGAAGTAATGCAACCCGTACCGGGAAGAATGCTGCGTTTGGGCGGAGCACAAAGCCAGCCCGTCGTGGTAGTTGACTATGCACACACGCCCGATGCGCTGGTGCAGGCCTTGCACGCTATCAGAGCGCATCTCAACGGCAAGCTGGTTTGCATTTTTGGTTGCGGGGGCAACCGGGATCAGGGCAAGCGGCCACAGATGGGGCGAGTCGCGGAATTGCTGGCTGATGATGTAGTTATTACGAGTGATAATCCACGTGATGAAGCGGCCAACAATATTATTGCAGATGTCGTTGCTGGCCTCGAAATGCCTGAGCGGGTTACTGTAGAGCCGGATCGGGCAGCAGCCATCGCACAGGCCATCGCCAAATGCAAATCAGGGGATGTCGTGCTGGTGGCTGGCAAAGGCCACGAGACCTGGCAAGAGGTCAGTGGTCAGCGGATTCCATTCAGTGATGTTTCCACAATAAACGCCGCGCTGGAGAATGCTGCTTGATTCACATGCAGCTCAGCCATGCCGCCAGTTTGTTGGGATGCCTGCCGGTAGCCAGCGATGGATCTTTTACCGGAATAACAACCGATAGCCGGAAACTTGAGCCGGGTATGCTGTTTGCAGCACTGCCTGGACAGACTTTTGATGGCCATGATCATATTCAGCAAGCCCTCGATCTAGGTGCAGTCGCGGTGCTGGTTAGCCGCCGGGTTGAGACCAGCTTACCGGCTCTACAAGTCGATGATGTTTTGCAGGCGCTTGGCACCCTGGCAGCAGACTGGCGTAAGCAATGTTCGGTAAAAGTTGTGGCAATTACCGGTAGCAACGGTAAAACCACAGTCAAGGAGATGATCGCCAACATTCTCCGTCGCCATGGTGCTGTATTGGCAACAGTGGGTAATTTCAATAATGAACTGGGCTTGCCTCTCACGCTTTTCTCCTTGACGAATGAACATGATTTTGCAGTGCTGGAAATGGGCGCAAGTAACCCCGGTGATATCGCTTATCTTGCCGGTATTGCCTGTCCGGATGTAGGTGTCATTACCAATATCGGGCCGGCGCATTTGCAAGGTTTTGTCAATGTAGAAGGTGTAGCACGCGCCAAGGGCGAGTTGTATGCAACGCTTCCTGGGCACGGCGTTGCGGTGATGAACGCTGCAGAGCCCTGGGCAAAATTGTGGCACAGCGTTAATACAGCTGGGCAGGTCTGCTTTTTTAACGGTGAAGGTGACAAGCACGTCTGGACCCGGCGCAGTGGAAAAGAAGTGCGGGTCGATACGCCGAGAGGGGCGTTTTCACTGCAGCTACCCTTGCCAGGGGAGCATAATTTGACCAATGCACTGGCCGCGACTGCAGCCTGTCTGGCACTTTCTGTGCCGCTAACTGAAATCAAAGCTGGACTGGAAGCCGTCAAACCCGTGCCGGGTCGTCTGGCGTTGGCGCCAAGCCGCGCTGGCTGGATGATTATCGATGACACTTACAACGCCAATCCAGCTTCTTTATATGCGGCATTACAACTGCTCTCCAGTCAAAACGGGGAACCCTGGCTGGTGCTGGGTGACATGCTGGAGTTGGGTGCTGACAGCCACAAGTTACACGCAGAACTGGGTGATGCGGCCCGCCTGTTAGGTGTCAAGCGCTTATTTGCGCTGGGCGATGCAAGTGCTGCAACGGTGGCCGCATTCGGTGATATGGCAGTTCACTTCAGTAGTCAGGAATGTTTGATTAAAGCCTTGCGCTCGGCACTGAAACCGGGGGTAGCTTGCCTAGTTAAAGGCTCCCGTTCCATGGGTATGGAGCGGGTTGTCAATGCAATATCAAATGGACATGAACTGCAGGGGGTGGGCAGCTGATGTTGCTTAAACTGTTTGCATGGTTGGCGGAAACTAACCCTGGTTTCAGCGTTTTTAGCTACCTTACCTTGCGTGGCATACTCAGTACTCTGACTGCACTGGCTATCTCCTTGATGCTGGGTCCGGCATTTATTCGGCGCTTGGTTAGCAAACAGGTTGGTCAACCGATCAGGAAGTTGGGACCAAAGTCACATTTTGCCAAAGCGGGTACCCCAACCATGGGTGGGGCGCTGATCTTGTTTGCCATCATCGTATCGACCCTGTTGTGGTCTGACTTGGGTAATCGTTATGTCTGGACCGTGCTGTTGGTGACGCTTGCATTTGGCCTGATCGGCTGGGTAGATGACTACCGTAAACTGATCCTGCAAAATTCTGACGGCCTAGCGGCACGTTGGAAATACCTTTTGCAGTCAATCGCTGGTCTGGCCGCAGCAATTTACCTGTATTCGACTGCAC
>CAYZLS010000155.1:0-5051 GCA_964479355.1 uncultured Wenzhouxiangellaceae bacterium
GTGAATTGCCTGCCTGGACTGTTGTGCCACCTGGCATTGACGGCTATGCATCCCGCAAACAGGATGCCGGTGAACAGGATAAGGAAGCAAGGATTCAATCAGCGAAAACACTGTATGCAAGAGCGGGCTACAGCGCTGATAAACCGTTGCGCATTGAACTGCGGTACAACACATCCAGCCAGCACCGGAAAATTGCGCTGGCCGTGACGTCCATGTGGCGTCAGGTATTGGGAGTGAAAACAGAACTGGTTAATGAAGAGTGGAAGGTGTTTGTTAATACCCGTCGTCAGGGTGCACTGACCCAGGTGTTCCGGGGTGGCTGGATAGCGGATTACGCTGATCCGACCAGTTTTCTTGATCTGTTTCGCAGCGACAACGAATTAAATACGACATTTTACAAAAACAAGACCTTTGACCAGTTCTTGGATCAGGCCGCAGTGATGGTTGGGGCAGAGCGAATGCAGCAGTTGCAACAGGCAGAAGCTCATTTAATGCAAGACATGCCGGTCATTCCGTTGTATTTTTATGTTTCTAGGCATTTGGTTAAACCGACACTCACCGGGTATGCGCCAAACACAAGGGACGTTCACTTGTCCCGCTACATGGGAGTAAAAAGTACACAGCCGTGATCTCAATGCATCAATTGTTGTTGTCGGTTGCCACACTCGTGTTGCTTGGAGCTTGTGGCGACGATGATCCTCGGCCTCTGCTCGCAGGCCTGGACCGGCATACCCATGCGGTTGAATTGGTCCTTGCCGAGGATGGCCGGCCCGACCCATCGGTGTTGGCGAAGGATCAGGTTCTGCAGCGGGACAATAGTGAAGAACCACAAACGCTGGACCCGCATTTGGCAGAAGGTGTGCCCGCTTCCCACATATTGCGTGATCTTTTTGAAGGGCTGACTGCCGAATCACCGGAAGGCCGGGTCATCCCGGGTGCGGCGATGCGCTGGAACATTAGCCGGGACGGTAAAGTTTACACTTTCTATTTGCGTCGTAACGCACACTGGTCAAACGGTGACCTGGTTACTGCTCAAGATTTCGTTTACGGGTTGCAACGCAGCGCCAATCCGGTGACTGCATCAAATTATGCTCAGGTGCTGTTGCCAATCAAAAATGCTGCCGAAGTGTTTTCAGGGGACCTGCCGCTGGACCAGTTGGGCGTTGTGGTAATGGATGAATATACCTTGCAAATTACCCTCAAAGGCCCGACACCTTATTTTCTGGGTTTGCTGAACCATTCATCAACCTACCCGGTCCACCAAGCCAATGTAGAGCAATACGGCCCGGGCTTTTCGCGCCCCGGCAAACTGATATCTAACGGTGCGTACGTGCTCAAGGACTGGAAAGTGCATTCACATATCGAACTGCAAAAAAACGAGCATTACTGGGATGCGGATAAGGTCATTATTGGGCAGGTCTTCTATTACCCCTTCGAGGAGCAATCCTCGGCACTCAAACAATTTCGCGCGGGCAAGTTACATTGGACTTATGGAGTACCCAACAATCAATTTAAATGGTTGCAGAAACACTATCCCGAAGAGTTGGTGATCAGCCCCTGGTTGGGGTCGTATTTTTTTGGCTTCAACCTTGAACGTGAACCCTTTATTGGAAACCTTGATCTGAGGCTGGCGCTGGCCATGGCGCTGGATAGAGACTTGCTGACAAATAAGGTCACCCAATTTGGGGAGCAACCTTCCTACAACCTGGTGCCGCCCGGTATTCGCGATTTTGTCTCACCGCGGCCAGAGTGGGCAGACTGGAGCCAGGCTGAGCGCAGCGCAGAGGCACGTCGCTTATATGCCGGGGCCGGATATAACCAGGACAATCCATTGCGAATTGAGATTCGCTACAACGCCGGTCAAAACAACAAAAAGATGGCCCTGGCGGTTTCTTCGTTATGGAAACAGGTGCTGGGTGTGCAGGCCACTTTGTTTAATGAAGAATGGAAGGTGTTTTTACAAAATCGGGAGCAAAAAGTACTGACCCAGGTTTTTCGGGCCGGCTGGATCAGTGTCTACGCCGATCCATACAGTTTCCTGGAGCTGTTTCGTACTGGGCATGGACGCAATGATTTTGGTTATACCAGTGCGCTGTACGACTCTTTGCTGGTTGAGATTGCAGCAGAACGTATCCCCTCAAGGCGCAGGCGATTGATGTTTGCGGCCGAGCGCATGTTGTTGACTGAGATGCCTTTCATACCGGTTTACACCTATGTTACCAAGCGCCTGGTTGATCCGCGTCTGCGCGGCTGGCAAAGCAACGTTATGGATCATCACTACAGTAAAAACATGTTTCTGCTGAAGCATGCAGATGAAAAATCAACTGAACCAGCGCAAGCAATCACCTCTGACGGGCCGCCCGGTTGATCCAGAATTCCGGCATGCTGAGACACTCGTTGCGGCGCTTGCTCAGTTTGCTGCCAACATTGTTGATGCTGATCACCGTGGCGTTTTTCATGATGCGGATTGCACCTGGTGGCCCGTTTGATTCGGAGAAATCCCTGCCGACGGAGATTGAGGCTAATCTGAATGCCAAATACCATCTGGATGAGCCGCTGTTGCAGCAGTATTTCCGTTACCTTGGCCAGGTTGCTGTGCTGGATTTCGGGCCGTCTTTTCAATACAAGGACTGGACGGTCAACGAGTTGATAGCCCAGGGTTTCCCGGTGTCGCTGACCGTGGGTCTGCTGGCCATGACCCTTGCCTTTGTATTGGGTACCTTTCTGGGCATCGCTGCGGCATTGCGACAGAATACCCGAATTGATTATTCATTAATGGGTGTCGCGATGTTAGGTATTTCCATTCCCAACTTTGTGATTGCACCGTTATTGATATTGCTGTTGGCCGTTTATGCAGGCTGGCTACCTGCCGGTGGCTGGGATTGGGGCATTGCTAGCATGGTACTACCGGTGCTCACCCTGGCATTACCCGCCACGGCCTATATTGCCCGTCTGACCCGTGGCAGCATGATCGAGGTGTTGCACAGTAATTTTATCCGCACCGCACAGGCCAAGGGTTTGCCTGAGAGTGTGGTCATCCGCCGACACGCCTTGCGGCCGGTGCTGTTGCCGGTAATCTCATTTATGGGCCCCGCAACTGCCGGAATGATCAGTGGCTCAGTGGTGATCGAGCGCATATTTTCTATTCCGGGACTGGGTAGTTATTTTGTACAAGGCGCTCTAAACCGCGACTACACCCTGGTAATGGGCGTGGTGATTTTCTACGGTGTGCTGATTATCTTGTTGAATTTTGTCGTGGATTTAATCTACGCTTGGCTGAACCCCAAGATTCGTTACGATGACGAACACTGATCAGCCCGTTGTAGATCCTTTTGCGGCAGCGCTGGAGGTCAGTGATGTTAAGGGAAGCTCACCCTGGGAGCACGCCTGGCATCGCTTGCTCAAGAACCGTGCTGCCATTATCAGTGCATATATCATGGCCGGCATGCTGGTACTGGTATTGTTTGGACCGACGCTGGTTTCTTGGGAGTCGGACTTCACTGATTGGGATTACACGTCAGCGCCGCCGAGTGTGGCTTCCGGCCATTGGTTCGGTACTGATGCGGTGGGGCGTGACATCCTGTTACGCACGCTGGAAGGTGGCCGGATTTCGTTGTTAGTGGGTTTTGTGGCAACCCTGGTCAGCCTGTTGATCGGGGTTACCTATGGTGCAGTTGCAGGTTATTTTGGTGGCCGTGCTGACCGCATCATGATGCGTATTGTTGATATCATTTATGCCTTGCCTTTTATGTTCTTTGTCATTTTGCTGATGGTCATATTCGGGCGTCATATCATTTTAATTTTTGTAGCGATCGGGGCGGTGAACTGGCTTGATATGGCGCGTATTGTCCGGGGCCAGACACTGAGCCTTAAAAACATGGAGTTTATCGAAGCAGCCAGGGCTTGCGGAGTAGCACCATGGGGCATTATCTGCAGGCATATCATTCCAAACCTGCTGGGTGTGGTTATGGTTTACGTCACGCTGACCATTCCGCAGGTTATTCTGGTTGAGTCGTTTCTGAGCTTTCTGGGTCTTGGTGTGCAGGAACCAATGAGCTCCTGGGGCGCCTTGGTGAGTGACGGTGCCCAGGACATGGAATCTGCACCTTGGACATTGATCGCACCGGCGGTATTTCTGACCGTGACCCTGTACTGTTTCAATTACATTGGCGACGGTCTGCGTGACGCGCTGGACCCCAAGGATCGGCTCTGATGGCTTTGCTTGAAATTAAAGACCTCAATGTCAATTTTGAAACCCCCGAAGGTGAAGTCCATGCGGTTACCAGGCTGAATTTTTCAATCGATGCCGGTGACGCACTGGGCATCGTCGGCGAATCAGGTTCGGGTAAGACTCAGACCATGATGGCCGTCATGGGTTTGCTTGCTGAGAATGGTCAGGCTAGTGGCCAAGCGTTGTTCAAGGGTCAAGACCTGATGCAAATGAATGCGATGGAACTGAACCGGTACCGTGGCAAGGAAATTGCGATGATATTTCAGGATCTAATGACCTCGCTAAACCCATACCTGAGAATTGAGACACAAATGACCGAAGTGGTTATGCACCACCAGGGACTGAGCAAAGCCGATGCTCGTGCCCATGCGATAGAGATGTTAAGGGCGGTGCGTATTCCGGATCCTGAGCTGCGTTTGCGTCAGTATCCGCACGAATATTCCGGCGGAATGCGTCAACGCGTTATGGTTGCCATGGGTCTTTTATGTGAGCCGGATTTGCTGATAGCGGACGAGCCGACCACCGCGCTGGATGTCACGGTTCAGGCGCAGATCACTCAGCTGATGAGTGAGTTGCGGGCCAAATCCAACACTGCAATCATCCTGATCACCCACGATCTTGGTGTGGTTGCGGGTTTGTGTGACCGGGTTTTGGTGATGTATTCGGGCGAGCCGGTTGAAAGTGGTTCGGTGGAGCAGATTTATTATCAACCCAGACATCCGTACACACGAGGTTTACTGGCGTCGGTACCACGTCTAGATCAGCCTGTGGAAGAAGGATTGCACGCCATACCCGGAAACCCGCCCAACCTACTGTCTTT
>CAYZLS010000156.1:0-5050 GCA_964479355.1 uncultured Wenzhouxiangellaceae bacterium
GGTCCATTACCTCAGTAACAAGCCTTCCCTGGAGGGTGTCGAAGGGTATCTGGATGTAACCTATGGCATTTTTGATACTTCTGCCGATGCCGATCAAAAACGTATTGAAGGCGCCGTGGGCGGCCCTTTGAGTGATACCCTGGCCGTACGTGTGGCCTTCTTGTACAACCAGCACGATGGTTATCTCGATAACTTCTATCCGTTGGATGCAGTGGGTGCGCCCCCGGGACCTGGTGCCGGTGCCGATATGGGTGACGATGACACCATCGGCTTCCGCGGTTCCTTGCTGTTTGAGCCCAATGAAAAATGGTCAGTGAATCTGTCCGTTAACGTCATAAATACAGACATCTCTACCGGGCCTTATCAGTCGAAACCGACCATTGGCGTTTATAACGAAGATGGCGAGCTGACAAATACACTTGATGTGGGTCCCGATGAAACCCGTCGGACTATTTGTGCTGATGGCTCGGACTGTGGCTCTGACCAGGATGACAACGGTATTAAGGATGATTTCTTCAATAATGAGACAGGTGAATTTGGCCCTGATGGGCTGATGGACGTCGGACGGCCGGCGGGCGCAGATTTCTGGGGCTATATTGACCCGGACGGCTTGGACTGGAAAACCTCCGGAGATTTTGCCTTTGATGATTCAGCATTTGTGGATACTTGGGGTGTCAATCTCAATATCGGTTATGTAGTGAATGATTCCATAGATCTGACCCTGATTTCAGATTTCAAGGACTATGAGAAATTGGTATTTATTGATGTGGACTCCGCTCCCGCCAACTATCTGACGAACTATGGTGGCGTGGACGGGAACAGCTTTACGCAGGAAATACGCCTGACCGGCGAGACAGACCGTACCCGCTGGGTACTGGGATTTTATTATCTTAATATCGAATCTGAATCGGATAATGGGCTTAAAATATCACAGGGAGGCGTTGCTGGTCCTGCACAGGATGTGGGCACGGACGCGTTGCTGGAGACGGATTCCTATTCTTTGTTTGGTCAGTATGAATGGGACCTGACAGATCAGGTCACGCTGATCGGTGGCTTGCGTGTGATCAGGGAAGAAAAAGATTTTGAGGTTCAATCAGGTCTCTATTTCGGAAGCACCGATGCCCGTACCATTCATCAGGGTTCAATATTCCTGCCGCCTCTGCCCTTTGGACTCGCCACCGAATTTACTGGCAGTTCGGCAGATACTTTATGGGCGGGAAAACTGCAATTGGATTACAGGGCGTCGGATGACCTGCTGCTCTATGCCGGCTTAAACCGCGGTGTCAAAGCCGGGAGCTTCAATGCCCCTCTGCTCGGTTCCTATATTTCATTGCTTTTCGCCACTGGAAATGACGGCATTCCGTATAAGGAAGAAATTTTGTGGAACTACGAAGGCGGATTCAAGTACTCCATGCTCGATGGCAGCGCCCGCCTGAACGGTTCTGTTTTCTACTACGACTATAAAGACTACCAAGCATTTTTGTTTACCGGTATCGGTGGTGTGGTAATTAATGCGGATGCCGAAAACTACGGCGCCGAGCTGGAATTGCAGGTTACACCATTTGATGGTTTCGATGCCTTGTTGGGCGTGAGCTGGTATAACGCGACGGTAAAAGATGTCCCGCTTCTCATGGGATCTTCCAATACCCGTGATGTCGATCCAACCTATGCACCTGAATTTCAGGCTACCGCCATGGCCCGTTATGCGTGGCCCGTAGGCAATGGCATGATGAACATTACCGGTGATGTCAGCTACTCAGATGAGTTTTTCTATAATCTGAGAAACTTCGATGCCGACAAGTATGACAGCTATGTCATGGTTAACGCGGGGCTGGGCTGGGCTAACGGAGATGGTCGTTGGGAAGCACGATTCAAGATCAACAATCTTACGGATGAAAAAGCCGGTATTCAGGGCTTCAATATTTCAACAGGTTGTGGCTGTAATGAAGTATCATTTCGCGCCCCACGTTGGTACGGGTTTACTGTTCGACACAATTTTTAATTAGCCAGTCAATAATCAATGGATAATGACGCCACATTCACGTGGCGTCAGGCTGCTGACAAAGCTCCAACCCGTTTGGCCGGGGCTTTTATTTAAATATTCGGAAAAACTTCTTCCGCAAATCGCTTCAGGATCTGGTGTGATCCTTCTTCATCCTGAGAAGTAATGAAGATGGAAATTTCATTGATCCCCGCCTCTTTCAGTTCCCTGCCTTTGGCGATGCAATCGTCCGCTGTACCGGCAATGCAGCATTTCATTGCTACTTCGTCAGTGACTAATTCTTTGTGTTTGGCAGTCAAATCAAGATGCTGATAGAAATTGTATGATTCGGTTACTTTTTTAACCACATCGGCGTGTTCCACTCCCAGCGTGTCGGGCAACCAGGGCTTGTTGGCAATATTGCGTGCTGTGGTGGGCCGAACTTTGTCTAGTGCCTTGATACGATCATCATCAATTGCGGCATCGATGGCGGCAATGAAGCGTAGTGATGCTGCGTCTTTACCGGCACTTTTCGCCCCTTCAATGGCTGTCTCGACTGTTTTTCTCACACCTTCAGCATTACCGCCCATATGCCCGTCGACAATCACGCCGTCACATATCTCACCGGCGGCTCGCACTGATTTTGGACCCATGCAAGCCAGTTGAATGGGCAATTCACCCCACTCACTGGCGCCGACAAGACGTATTTTAGATTCACTGCCCCAAGTGTTTTCCTCACGATCAACTCCCCATTCCAGTGCATCCACTTCCCGACCCAGCAACAGGGCACGCATGAACTCAATCCGTTCACGGATTTGAGGCAACCGGGCTGGCGACAGGCCTGCTGTGCGCACGGCCGAATCTCCAGCACCCAAACCCAGGACTGCGCGGCCCTTACTCAACATGTTCAAACTCATTGCGGCGTTGGCTGTCACCGCCGGATGCCGTGTAACCATATTGGTCACGCCGGTCCCCAACCTGACTTTTTTCGTTGCCACCGCACAGGCCGCAAGGGTCACCCAGACATCATTCCAGATCATTTGTGAATCACCAATATAAACTGTTTCAAAATCGCAGGCTTCTGCAGTTTGCGCAAGACGTACTACTGGACCCACAACATCACCCGAATGGGGCCATATCATGCAGCTGAATTTCATTAGTTTTCTCCTCTGCTGGTATTCAGTCTGATAATGGAAATGATAAATATAATTTTCGTTGTAAATAAAGGCAGCGGCCCCTCACTCGTTTGCCCGTTGCCGTAAAACAAGCTTGTCGACCTTGCCGACGCTGGTTTTTGGCAGTGCGTCAACAAATTCATATTTGCGCGGCACTTTGTAGGGCGCTAGGTACTCGCGGCAGTAAACATTGAGCTGGTCAGCATCGACCTGGGACTCCGGCGCTCGTGCGACATACGCGCATACGGTTTCACCACGGTACTCGTCCTGTACGCCGACAACAGCTACCTCGAGCACGCCGGGATGCCGGTGCAGCGCTTCTTCTATCTCGCGCGGGTAGACGTTGTAGCCGGAAACCAGGATCATATCTTTCTTACGGTCACGGATATACAGATAGCCGTCTTTATCCAGTTCGCCTATGTCCCCGGTATAGAGCCAGCCGTCGCGCAAGGCCTGTGTCGTTTCGTCGGCTCGATTACGGTAACCAAGCATCACCTGCGGACCGCGGATACGAATCTCACCGGGTTGGCCGACATCTAGCACCCTGGTTTCATCGATCGCGTCGACAATCTCAAGTTGAGTATCTGGTAACACCCGCCCGACCGAGCCGGCTTTGTGGATGCCGGCCAGGGGGTTGTAACTGATGACCGGGCCGGATTCAGACTGACCGTAACCCTCCAGCACCGGGGCGCCCGTCGCTTCCTCCCATTTCTGCAACAGAGCAGCCGGCAACGGCGCAGATCCCGAATAACTCAGTGACAGGTCAGGAAAATTCCTGGTGGAAAATTGCGTATCTGACATCAGGCCGATGAATACCGTCGGACTGCCGGCCAGGATCGAAATACGTTCGCCGGCAAGCAAAGCAAATGTCGCTTCGGGCGTGTAGCGCGGCAAGATCACCAGTGTTGCGCCGGCGTAGACGGCATTGTGCAGGCACATTGCAACACTGTAGATATGGAACAGCGGTAATATGCAAAGAATGCGCTCACCGTGGGTCGCAGTCGGCAGCAGTGCTTCGCGCTGGCTGATGTTCACCGCGATATTACGATGACTGAGGTTGACGCCCTTGGATACGCCAGTGGTGCCGCCGGTATATTGCAAGGTAGCCAGGGCCTCCGGCAACGGCTCGGGCAAAGCCCCGCCCGTGGTCTCGGCCATTCTCCGTCCGGCGATCGACCCGAGTTGGATAATGCATGGAAGGTCCAGATTCCTAGTGGTCTCAGCAACTGCCTGACAGGTCTGGGCGTCATGGAGCAGCACGTGACCTTGCGCGTCGGCAAGTATCGGCTCCAGTTCTGCTGCAGTGTACAGCGGGTTTAGTGGCACGGCCTGGGCACAGGCGGCATGGACGGCGAACATCGCGATACAGATATCGGCGGAATTACCCATCAGCAATGCAACCCGTTTGCCCGCCGCGCCGAGTTCGCGCAGTTCGGATGCGAAGCCGGAGACTGCAGCAAAGTACTCTTTGTAAGTCAGGCGGTCCGCGCCGCAGACCAGCGCTTCCCGATCAGGCCACCGCTCAGCTGCCTCGGCCAGCATATGCACGACAGTTGGGTGGATACGGGGCAAGGTGGTCATGGTTCGTACTCAAGTCTCACCCAACACATCATCATCGACAGCGTCGAGGCTTTTTGCGCCGGCCAGAATCTGCTGTTCCAGCCAGCCGGATTCGGGCATCAGTTGTTGAGCAAAAAATACGGCCGTGCTGCGTTTGTTCTGGTGCAGCGTCGAATTACCGGTTGCGGCAGCGGTCATCCTCAGCCACATCCAGCCACTGCCGATCAATCCCGCCAACTTCAGAAACGGCGTTGCTGCGGCCGCGCTGTCACGTGGGCCCAGCCACGGTTGTAACAGGTATTGTGCACAACGTTCCAGCGCCGCCAGCCCTGCC
>CAYZLS010000157.1:0-4674 GCA_964479355.1 uncultured Wenzhouxiangellaceae bacterium
GAATTGTTCGATTAATGGTTGGTACTGTGTCGTTTCCAGCATTAATAGAAATTCTGAAAACTCTGTATGTTGAGGAAGCAGAAAAAAAATTAAAAAGAACCCATACAAGGCCTACAAAAAGTGCGCTTGCTCTGTTGACTGGTTTGGATACACGGGTGGTATCTTCAGTAATCAGTAACGACTACGACATATCTTTATCGCCTAAGAACATTTGCGCAGAAAATGCGCTTCTCGATATGTGGGCTAATGATCCTTTCTTCTCAAACCAAGAAACGAAGAAACCATTAATTTTACCAATTGAAGGGCGAGGCCGTACTTTCCAAGGTTTGGTTCTACGCTCAATCGGAAGAAACATAACCGTAAAGACTGTGTTAGACAGGCTGATTTCTTCGGGAAACATTAGGATTATTTCCAAAGCCACAGAAAGGGTGGAAATGCTCTCTCTGTTTTATTCACCAATAACTGATAATCGCGCAAACATGACTAATATTGCATTTATCGAATCATCAAGAGTTCTTGCTGCAGCAATTCATAATATTAATTCAGATATTGATTCCAGGGTTCCTCAACAAAGTAGATGGACCTACAGATTGTCACCTTATAGATATAGCGAGTTTAGAAAGGAAGTTAGATTATTACTTCAAAGACAGATTAAGGAAGGGGAAGCATTACTCGAACAATTCGAGGAAGCTCAAAAGCAATCTGGTCAACTCACAGTTGGTATCGGATGGTATCAATGGGGCGACCATGATTCAGAAGAAATAGGAGAGTAAATATATCTCGTTAGATGATTGAAAAAAGTGGAACAGGTATTGAAAAATCAGGTACAGGAATTGAAAAGCCTAGCACTGGAATTGAAAAATCTGGTAAGAGATTGCTGGTGGTGGCACTGGTTCAAGAATTCAAATTGCAGGCGGTGGAACTGGAAGCGAAAGTGTGTTCATCACTTTGCCAGACGGCACAGGCCTGAACATGGAGATCATCTTAGGATGTCAAACTGCTTCTGTTTCAGTTTTAGGCACTAACTATGCCGAAGTTGTCTCTTTCGACAACGTCAAAGTCATGGGTAACACCGGTTTGTGTGATTCCGGCAATGATGAAGTAGATCCATGGTTTGAAGAAAATACTTATAGATAAGTATGTGTTAACAGGATAATGCGTCTTATTTGCGTTACACGCACGATCCTCTGATATTAGGATTTACCAACGAGAACATTTGCCTCTGCGTCATGCAGGGGCATTTTTTGAGGCACGAAACCAACTGCAAGGAAATTCCCTCCCCTACGCCATTCACAGCAAAATTTCTCGACTTGGTATCAGCCTGGTGGCCAGCTAAACTGACGTCCTGCCAACAAGTGCAGATGGATATGAAAAACCGTTTGCCCTGCCGCTGCATTACAGTTCATCACCACCCTGTAACCATCTTCAGCAATGCCCTGCTCTGCCGCGATATCCTGTGCAGCAAGAAAAAGTTTGCCGATTAGCTCTGCATCCTGCGGTTGTATGTCATTGATAGTCCTGATATGCAATTTTGGAATTACCAGCACATGTAACGGTGCTTGTGGGTTAACATCCCTGAATGCCATTACATCGTCATTCTCAAAAACGATATCTGCTGGAATTTCCCGGGAAATAATTTTAAGGAAAAGGTCTTCTGACATGATCGCCACCTGGCTATGTTGTGATTAATTTCGCTAACGGGCCTTGTAGAAAAACAATAACAAGAATCGGGTGGTCATCACTCCTGAAGCTCTTACAATACCCGTATGGTCTCGCAACAACATTATCAATTAATTGCCAATGCGCTGCATTGGCTTTGTGAAAATCAACATTCCCAGCCTGGCTTGGAAGAGCTTGCGGAACACATTGGGCTGAGCCCACATTACGTCCAGCGCCTGTTCCAGAATTGGGCCGGTGTTACCCCAAAGCAGTTTCTAAAATATTTGACCAAAACACATGCATTAGATCGACTACGGCAAGGCCAGTCTGTTCTTGATACAGCCTTATCCAGCGGGCTTTCCGAGCCTAGTAGATTACATGATTTACTGATAACAACTGAGGCCATGACTCCAGGTGAGGCAAAACGTAAAGGCCTCGGCGTTGAAATGAGTTATGGCTATGGGATGACACCCTTTGGTGATGCAATACTGGCCTGGACAAATAAAGGCATGTGTTTCCTAGGGTTTTGTCACCAACATGGAAGGCAACAGGCTTGGTCTCAGCTCACAGGGCAGTGGTCGGATGTAGAATTATTGAAACACAATGCTCAAGCAAATCAAAAGTTGGAAGAGATATTCAATCAAGCCGAGCATAAGCAATTAAAAATCTGGCTCAGAGGCAGTCCGTTCCAACTCAAAGTGTGGGAAGCGCTGCTGAAAATGCCTGCTGGAACACATTGTACCTACGGACAATTGGCATCCGTATCCGGCCACCCCGGTGCCAGTCGCGCAACGGGTTCAGCGATTGGACGTAATCCTGTTTCCTGGCTCATTCCATGCCATCGAATCATCACCAGTCTTGGAACAACGGGTGGGTATCGCTGGGGCACACATACCAAACAGGCCATGATAGGGTTTGAAGCCTCTGTGACAAGCCACTGACTTAACAGACCGCAGCAAAGCTATTATTTAAAAAGTTGAACAATCACCTCATCGGCAGAGAGTTCACCGGTCAACATGGCGGTAATCTTTCTGGCAGCAATTGAGGGTTCGGGTTGGTCCAACGGATTTTCCGCATGGTAGACCTTGGCCCTGAAGCGGGTACGCATCGGTCTAGGATCAATCCCTTTCACAACAACGTTTGTGTTGCTAAGTTCTTCATTGAATTGCCTGATCAGCCCTGCCAACGCGGCCTTGCTGGTACCGTATGGGCCCCAATATGCTCCTGATACTTTATCAATATCATCCATGAGGAAAAATAATCGCCCACTTTGTGACGCCTTTAGCAAGGGCAGACATGCACAGCTCAATAACCAGGGCGCGTTGACATTTACCTGTATGGATCTAAGCCACTGCTGTGGTTCGACCTGGTGTAATGGTCGCAAACCATCAAATTCAACGGCGCAATGTATCAGGGCGCGTAGGTTCCCAAATTCGGATTGGATGATTTCAACAAGCGCATTGAACTCATCAATCCCTGCACCCGCCAGATCCAGGGGGTAGAGACCGGGCGAAGATCCTGCTTGGGCGGTGACCCTGTCACTCAATTCACCTAATGCACGACGATCTTTGTCAAGCAAGACCAATTCAGCGCCCTCACCCGCACACGCCAATGCAAGGGCTGCGCCGAGCCCACCGGCCGCGCCGGTAATCAGAATTGTCTTTCCTGCAAGACCCACGTTTGATCCTCGAATTAATCCATGTATTTTATGCAAGATCTGTCGATAATGCCGTAGCAAAAGAAGCGATCAACTTATTCAATCGCAAAAGTATGGAGGTCTATTTTGATGTCCCTGTAATGTGGTTTTAGTTAAAATACATCTCGAGCGCCCGTAGCTCAGCAGGATAGAGCACCAGATTCCTAATCTGGGGGCCACAGGTTCGAATCCTGTCGGGCGCGCCAATTGAATCAACAAGTTATAATTTTTTACTGTAATCTACATTTCGTTCGGGGTGCAACAGGGGTACAAAACACATCATTCCCTACCCTTTTGGTCTTATTACCTTACATCAAAAACGCCCTGACAGCATGGGGAGGCGGAACGCTGCCAGGACGTGTATTGAGGTGGTCCAATAGATTGTACAACCCAGTTAAGAGATAATTTATTTAACTGGGAGAAGTAAATTGGGTAAAAGAAAAAGATATTCAAAGGCATTCAAATTAGACGCAGTCAGTTTGGGTGCTTGATCAAAATTATAGCCGTGCAGAAGCCGCCAGGAGCCTTGGGCTTAATAGCAATATGCTGGGTCGGTGGGTTTCAGAACAACGAGCCGATGGCGGGCAATCTTTCCGCGGGAACGGCAAACTAACCCCGGAACAGGAAGAAATCCTGAAGTGAAAATCACAGGTCAAAAACCTGAGGACGGAAAAAGAAATCCTAAAAAAAGCGACTGTAGATTCAATGGGTCAAGGCAACACAAAATACTCAACAGTAATAACGGGAGGCTTTTGTGATGGCTCGAATGGGAAGACCTGGTCTTAGTGATGCGCAAAAAGAAGAAGTTTAGCGCCGGTGGCGGGATGGTGAAGGTTATAGCGATATAAGGCGTGTCCTCAAGAAGCATCCAGCGTCGATTTTTGGTGTGCTACGACTTCACGACAGTCTTATGCCAACTGCACGAACTTGACAGAAAAATGCCCTTACTCTGGCTGAACGGGAAGATATTTCACGAGATATAGCATCGGGTTCATCGATCCGACAAATTTCCCGTGATCTTCGCCGCGCACCATCAACCGTCAGCAGAGAAATTCACCATAACGGGGGGCTACGGCGTTATCGTGCAATAGTGGCGGATGAGAGCACTTGGGATCAGGCCCGCCGACCAAAGCTCTGTTGCTTGGCGCAGAACAGCAAGCTACGGCGTATAGTGTCAATCAAGCTGGCTAAGGACTGGTCTCCCGAACAAATAGCTGGCTGGCTAAAACGCACCTATCCTGACGAAGAGACGCTGCACGTGTCGCACGAAACAATCTACAAAAGCCTGTTTATTCAATCACGTGGCGTTCTCAAAAAGG
>CAYZLS010000157.1:4684-5044 GCA_964479355.1 uncultured Wenzhouxiangellaceae bacterium
CGGCATTGCACCCAGCAATTTATTTGATATTTGTGCTAGGAACACTGATTCCAAGTCTTGCTGTAGGTGCTAGAAGATGTCATGATGTCGGGAAAAGCGGTTGGTTTCAGTTGATACCTATTTACAACATTGTTCTCTTTTGTACTAATTCAGAAGCATCTGAGAACAAAGCGAGTTTCCGTCAATCCCGTAAACACAACACCCGTGGCTCTCGTCGGGGTCAAATTATCGATGGAATTCCAATTAGAGAACGCCCACCTGAGGTTCGTGACAGGGCGGTACCAGGACATTGGGAAGGGGATCTTATCGCTGGCTCTGCCAACACAAGGAGTGTTAGAAATTCTGTATCAATCCTTTAAT
>CAYZLS010000158.1:0-5035 GCA_964479355.1 uncultured Wenzhouxiangellaceae bacterium
AATGCTATGAGCCATGTGTATTTCTCCCTTACGTTGTTTGGCGGCTTGGGAAAACCAGTTTAAAAATTGTTAGCCGCCTGCATCCTTTTCTAACTGTTCTTCCATTTTCTTTTGCTGTTCTTCAACTGATCCCAGGTAAGTTTTTTCAAAATCCTGCGCCACCTGTAGCGCTTTAACTGGCTCGCCAATAACACTGTCTTCGGCTTTGGGTGGCGGTGTCTTCTCCATGCCACGGATGTACCACAGCGCTGCAACAGCGAGCAAAAAAATGATTAGCCAGCGCATAAATTAAGCGCCGTTTGAGTCGATGATTACGGGTTGCTCAGTCCGCATATTTCACAGCCGACTCCTGAATAACCAACCTATCAGCTTACAGCAACTTGTCGCTTCCCGGTTTGGGCTGCATCGCTTCCACGTTCGACCCGTCCCTTTCAACCGGCTCGATAAACTTAATCTTCTGACCACCCACAAACACTTTTTTGAACTCAGCCCGACTGACTGACACATATTTCTCATTGCCGCCGATTTCCACCTGCGCACCTTCCTTTAACGCGTAGCCCTGATCATCGACACGCACGACCATGGTGGCTTTGCGGCCGGTATGGCAAATGGTTCTGATCTCATTGAGTTCATCAGCCCAGGCCAGCAAATGGGTGCTGCCTTCAAACAGCTCACCCTGAAAATCAGTACGCAACCCAAAACACAATACCGGGATGCTGAGCCGATCCACGACCTCACCCAATTGGTATACCTGGTCCCTGCTCAGAAACTGAGCTTCATCGACTAACACGCAATGGATGTTAGTCGCTTCGAGTTGTGCCCGGGTTTCAGCAAAGAGATCATCCTCGCTGGTGAATATCGTCGCCCTGGATTCAAGCCCGATACGTGATTTGATCAGGCCACTGCCAAAACGGTTATCCAGCTTTGGTGTGAATAGCAACGGAGTCATGCCGCGCTCACGATAATTATGGGCCGATTGCAGCAAAACTGTGGTCTTGCCAGCATTCATTGATGAGTAATTAAAATAGAGCTTTGCCATTCGACTGTCCGATTGTCGGGTCTTTCAAGCGAGGTATGTATTGTAAGAAAAAAATGCGGCTGGGTTAAATAGAATTACAGATATGGGGTATCTCGTCGCTTTTTTTAGCCCTTTCTCCTCATTTCCCCTCTGCCCAGAATTGCCGGGCAACCTGCCAGATGCGCCAGTGGGTCGAGTCTAACCTGAGGTGTCGATCAAGGAACTCAGCATAGTTTTGCAGAAATTCTTCCGCACTTTCCGAACGAAACGGCCCTTCCAGCTCAAGCCATTTCCTGGTCGAGTTATCCGGGTGAAGGTTCATGGCATAAAATACATATTCTTTGCCTTTATCCGCCAGGATGGCCGGGAAGCCCGCGTTGAAATTTGCTTTGGCTCCTAACACCTCGGTGGTCATTGCTGAGCGCCCCTGCATGGGTGGGGCGTCCATAACCACAAAAACACTTCCCGGTTTATCCAGCATTCCACGCAGGATTTTACCGGCACCGCCAACAGGTACTGCCCGTTCAGCCATGGTTTTTATCAAATAACGCGATGCCATTCGGCTGAACAGGTAATAAAAAGGCCGCACTCGCAAAATGTATTTTTCTGTAGGACGGTAAGGTATAGCTGGGTTCAGCCCGGCTTGCGCCAAATATTTCAGAATAGTACTTGAAGGCCCCCAGTGCATGCCAATCATCACCCGGTCGGTTGCAACTTCAACACTCTGACTGCACTCAATCTCTGCCAGCACCGTTCGTGAGCGGCCACACAACATCATGTATAAATCACGCACATCGAGTACTTCGACCTGTTTCCAACGCTGCTTCCAGAGCGCTTCATCAGGGCTATCAACAAATTCATTCGCGCCTTGATAGGCGGCATCAGCAGCAGCAAATAAAAACCACCGCCAGCGTGAAACCACACGCACCATTGCCAAGGAAAGTGATGCCGGCATGATAATAGCCAGGCCGGGCAGCAACACATAGATCAACAAATCTGAAAATTGCTGGGAAATCCGGGAAGTGTTCATTGGCAATCCCTTTCAAGCGATACACTTGCAGCCTGTTTTTGACCATGCAAACAGACCCAACCGGTATCTTCAGATACACTCATACCGTCGGTTTGTGCATGGTAGGCTGTTTCCACTTCATTTGCCTGTTCAGCCAGGATGCCCGCCAGTACCAGTGCTCCGCCAGGGCGAAGCGAGGCTAGCAAAACGGGTGCCAGTTCCACCAATGGTCCGGCCAGGATATTGGCCAATACCACATCTGCTGCTGGCGGGGTGAATTCTTCTACAGCCAAAGTCCGGATAATATTCCCGACCTGATTGCGCTGCGCATTATCAGCGGTAGCGGTCAGTGCCTGCGGGTCGTTGCCCACATAAATCACCTGTGCCGCACCCATAATGGCTGCAGCGATACTCAGCACGCCCGAGCCACAGCCATAATCAAGCACGCACTGGCCATTGAAATCATGCTGCGCTATCCATTGCAGGCACATACGGGTAGTTGAGTGGCTGCTGGTACCAAACGCGAGGCCGGGATCCAGGCGCAATACATAATCAGCATCCGCCGGTACGCTCTGGTTGCCAGGAACAATCCACAGACCATGGCCAAACTGCATAAGCTTGAACCGATCCAAGCAAAGTCGTTCCCATTGCCGCTGTTTGAATTTGCGAAACCCGACCTGCTGCGGCCGATCCACGCTAGGTACCAGGCTGAGCTTGCCTAACAATGACCGCCATGGGGTGTCACCATCGAACAAGACGGTAATGCAAACCGATGGCCATAAAGGCGTTTCACCTACTCCTAGTTCCAGTACGGGGTTGTCTGCATCGTCGGTCATGGTTAAGGCCAGCAATGCTCATTTTGCAGCAATTTTTCCACCAGTGGCGCGTTTTCTCGTGACACGCGCACACTTAGCTCCAACCAGGTCACAGCTGCCAAAGCGGATTAATCAGCTGCCCGCTCAGCAAGGCGCTTTTCAAGGTAGTGAATATTGAAGCCGCCCTTGCGAAAACCGGGATCAAGCAATAACCATTTGTGTAGAGGAACATTGGTTTTGATGCCATTGAGCACCATCTCATCAAGCGCAATCCGCATCCGGGCGATGGCAGTCGCCCGATCACTACCGTGGGCAATTATTTTGCCGATCAAAGAGTCGTAGTTAGGCGGCACTTTGTAAGAGTCATAAATGTGTGAATCCACGCGGATACCTGGCCCGCCAGGGGCGTGAAACCCATCAATAGTGCCCGGGCAGGGCATGAAGGTTTCCGGATCTTCAGCGTTGATGCGACACTCGATAGCATGGCCACGAATGACAATATCATCCTGTGTATAGGCAAGCTTTTCTCCTGCGGCGACCCGGATCTGCTCGCTGAGAAGATCAACACTTGTGATAGACTCACTCACCGGGTGCTCCACTTGGATGCGTGTATTCATTTCGATAAAATAGAAGCGCCCGTCATCATATAAAAATTCAAAAGTACCTGCGCCGCGATAAGCAATCCGTTGGCAGGCCGCGACACACACCGCACCAATTTCAGCACGTTGTTCCGGAGTGATTCCGGGCGCCGGTGCCTCCTCAATAACCTTCTGGTAACGACGCTGGGTGGAGCAATCGCGCTCCCCCAGATGTATGGCATTGCCATGCTGGTCTGCCATTACCTGCACTTCTATATGGCGAGGGTTGTGCAGGAATTTTTCCACATAGACCGTACCGTCACCAAACACGGTCTGGGCTTCCTGCCGGGTCAGTTGCGCTTCGGTATGCACTACCCGCATGCCGCGGCCACCGCCACCCGCGGCTGCTTTGATAATGACCGGATAACCGATGCGCCGCGCAATACTGTGACTGTCTTCCAAATTTTTACTCAACGCCCCATCGGAACCCGGCACACAGGGCACGCCGGCTTCTCGCATTGCTTTGATAGCGGAAACCTTGTCACCCATCAGGCGGATGGTTTCCGGGCGTGACCCGATAAAAATAAATCCGCTTTTCTCAACGCGCTCGGCAAAGTCTGCGTTTTCCGCCAGGAACCCATAGCCCGGATGCACGGCCACTGCATCGGTTACTTCGGTCGCGGCGATAATGGCGGGGATATTTAGGTAACTGTCGGTGCCGGCTGCCGGTCCAATGCATACTGCCTCATCCGCCAGGGCTACGTGTTTTAAATTGCGATCAACCGTTGAGTGCACGGCAACTGTCTTGATGCCCATTGCCTGACAGGCGCGCAGAATGCGCAATGCAATTTCACCACGGTTGGCGATGACAAGTTTTTCAAGTACAGCCATGCCGGCAGTCCGTGCTCAGCGAATGACAAACAGCGGTTGGTCATATTCAACCGGCTGGCCGCTTTCGACCAGTATGGCGACGATGGTGCCGGCAATATCCGCTTCGATCTGGTTGAACATTTTCATTGCCTCAATGACGCACAGGGTATCTCCAACCCCCACAGTCTGACCCATGCTTACAAAAGGCTGGGCTTCGGGGCTGGAGGCTGAATAAAACGTACCCACCATCGGTGCAAGCACCGGTTCACCCTCCGGAATCTGGTCTTCCTCAGTAGCAGGTGGCTGAATTATGGCTTGTGTTGTAGCAAGTCCGGCCGGCGCCAATACAGGCGGTGCTACCACGGCCGGTGCCAGCTGTTGCGCTCCGGAAGCAGCACGCAGCAACCGCACCGAGTCTTCACCCTCTACAATTTCAATTTCTGTCAGGTTGGATTCTTCCAACAGCTCAATAAGTTTTTTGATCTTGCGGATATCCATGTGTGCTCTTTCCCGCCTCAGGGTTCAGTTCGGTTCAATATAGCCTGCAAAGCCAACAAATAGCTCTCGCCATGAAATCCGCTGATCACCCCGATGGCGATATCAGAAAAATAAGTGGTCTGTCTGAAAGGTTCACGCGCATTCACCGCTGAGAGATGTACTTCAACAAACGGTATATCCACTGCCAACAACGCATCCCGGATGGCCACGCTGGTATGGGTATACCCTGCCGGGTTGATCATGATGT
>CAYZLS010000159.1:0-3410 GCA_964479355.1 uncultured Wenzhouxiangellaceae bacterium
TGGATGGACTAAAGGACGCAGAAGCCTACGCGGCTTTGCTGCAAGATTAGAGGGTGTGACCCCACATCTTCCCCGGTTTATTGCGCCTGCAGGGTTGCCTGTCTGAGCAGGGCTTCACACAAGGCCACATTATCATTGGTGATCCGCTGAATGGGTACCACGCCCTGGACTGCAATGGATGGGATGTTGTAGGTTACCTCGCCTTTTTTGCAATGACTGAATTTCAGCGTAATGGTGCCATCGGCATTTCTTGTCACCGGGGTGGGTGAATCAAACAGACCGCCCTTGGTGATGGTGATTTCCATCATCGCCGTATCGCCGCTGATCGAAATCGGACCGAGCGTGGTCAACCAGCGGTAGCCCGCGTTACCCAGTTTCACAATAACATCCGCCGCAGGCAACATCGTATCATAGGTGAACTAGGCCATGGTAACCAACCCCAGGTCTACAAATACCGTGATAAAAAAGCCCTGCCCATCGGTGAGTGGATTAAACCAGGCATCATTCAGCCGGCATCCATGATGAACTGGATAAAGACAAACATAGCGACGGCATCCACATTGATGTCGTTGCCCATATTGGTGTCATTGAGGTTGGAAATTGCACCGATGAAATAGTCGCCAACCGGCAGGTTGTCCGGCAGTTTAAAGCTCTGGTTAACCGAAACACTGGCCCCGGCTGCCAGGTCGGCAATATCAATAGCACCGAGTAAGGTGTCGCTCTGGGTGATTTGATTATCCGTGGAGGCAAAGACGCTGATTGTGAACGCACCGGAGGTTCCGTCATCCGCATTTCTCAATACCGTGACCACCTTGACATCTTCCCCGGCTTCTTGGGCGCCGTCGGTTACATCAACCGACTCAATACTGACATCAGGGGCCACGGCGGCTGGGTCCACAGTAATGGTCCCGTTCATCATTGTGCCCCCCTGCCTGACGCCGCACACTACTAATAGTAGACACTTCACGGTAAAATTGAGTTTACTATCGCTTGAATATCAGACTCCGGGAGAGACATATGTCTGTGATTGTGATTGCCCCCAACAGCAGCGAGTGCCTAGGCACGACAAAGTGAATCCGAATTCCCAAATCTCTTCCCTGCTGGTATCAGGGCTGCTGCTTATGACCGGATCAGTCAGGGCAGCATCGCAACAGGATGTCTCCTTCGTTGTACTTGGCAAAACCACCAACCACCGGCAGTCACCCGACGACGGCTCACACCATCTGTTGAACTTTCATTTTTTTGCCGAGATTTTTTTGCAAAAGGGCGTCACGGTGTTCGGAGCCATGCTGCATCGGCCGGGCGAGGCGGAGGCAGGGCTGGAGTTTGTCGGTGACGGACTGGTCCTCGAGGTGCATGGCGGCCGTTACCGGTCTGAAGATGAACTCGACCAGGCTTTCCCGGATGGTGATTATGTATTCTTCTATACACCCTCGGACGGTGTACGGATGGAACAGCCTGTCGCTATCTCCAGTCCCGGCGGGCACAGTCGTATACCGCCACCCATCACGATCACGCTCTTCCAGGACGGACATGCCGCGTCGCTCGACTCGATTGACCCGGAGAAGAATATCACCGTCGGGTGGTCAGAGTTTGAATCCGGCAACAGTGACCCGAACGGTATCGTTGATGACCTGGTGTTCGTCATCACCGGGAATTGTCATGGTGAGCGCATTGACCACAGCGGGCGCCCGTTCGGTGACTCACCCTACCTGACCTATGCCGATACGGAATATGTCGTTGCGGCAAAGGCTCTGTTTCCGGGTGAGGTGTACCAGCTAGCGGTTGAACAGGCGGAGATGGAGACCACAGTTTTCGAGGGCGTACCCCAGATAGCGACCTGGGCAGAGACCTCATTTATTGAATTCACCACGAGTGGCGATTCCTTACCCGGGCGCGCCGTCTGCCCGGATGTGATGTTTGCCATGGATGGCGGTCAGACCGATCGGCCGCGAAAGAATACGAGACAGGAGTAGCAAAGATGAAGCCTGCTTACCCGATGTTCCCGCCCACCGTATGCAGTTTGCGAATTACAACATGCGTCATGATGGTGTTGTTCTCGTTCCTGTATACCGCCGCCGCTGCTAAGGAGGAGGAGTCCGTGCCGTCACCCGGGATTAACGAACAATATACGATGCTTTATTACAATGAACTGGAAGCACCGAGGAAGTTCTACGGTGGCTTGCTTGGCCTGACCTCCACAATGGAGGACGAATGGCTCAGCCTGTACCAGCTAACACCCGCTTCTTATATTGGTGTAATCAAGCAAGGCGAGAATTCATGGCACAAGGTCCAGAAAAAAAATGCCGTGATGATTAGTATCGTAACTGATGATGTTGACGGCTGGTACGAACGTATCCGCCAAGATAGTAGTGTTATGATACTCAAGGAGGTTAATGATAACGAATCGGTGCCGATCAGGGCCTTCCTCGTGCAAGATCCCGGGGGCTATACCGTCGAATTTTTTCAATGGCTACAATGAACCCCGAAACCACATCCACATTGCAACAAAGGAGTTTCAGATGAATTCGCAGAACAAGCTATCACGTAGGAAACTGCTTCAATCCGCTGCGCTTGGCGGTGGGGCCGCCATGGTGACAGGGGTTCAACTTGCGCTCGCCGGCGAAAAGGCCAGTGAGCAGGTGCATGAGCAAACACGTCCGCTGAACGAGTTTGAAGAAGTGCTCAAACGCTGCGGCAGTGAATTTGGTGACGTTAAAGACGCCTTTAACGGAACCAGGAACCAATAACGGGAGGACACCATGGCTGTATTTGAAGTGGAGAGTTGGTTCGTCGCAGAGGGCAAGAACGAGGAGCATGACATAGAAATGCGCAGGTGGCTCGGCTGGGTCAAGCAGCACCGCGAACTGTTTCCTGAATGGAAGAGCGTCAGATATTTTGATAACTATGCAGCAGGCGATGACTCAGGGCGCCGTATGGTGATGTGGGAATACGACAATTTTACCGACTACGAGAATTACAAGACGCGGCGCAAGGACTACGAAGGCCCTTACAAGGAATACAAGGAGAACGATCCCTATTACAAGGGCGTGTTCATCCACAGCCGTATGAGGATAGAGTTCTGGAAAGACCTGGAACGGGATCTCTGGATCGAGGACTGATGCCGGCGTCCTGGCAATAGGCGGGCTAAGCCTTCAATTGGATTTCGGTTTTGTAGCCTAACCTTCGGGCATTGTCGATGTACCGGAATCACTGTGGGCGTAGTTAAAAAAACAGCACAGTGGATTGTAAAGGGGCCCCGAAGACAAAATTGTCCTCAAGCGATGAATGCGAGTTAAGATTCAGATCAAACCGCGTACGGAAAGATTCCTCATCAGATAGGCAGTACCGATCGTCCACGGGGTACATTCATGGCAATAACGAACGATATTACTCAGACAGCCGAGTTT
>CAYZLS010000159.1:3420-5032 GCA_964479355.1 uncultured Wenzhouxiangellaceae bacterium
GGCTCGTGCGTGAATCCCTCACCGGGATCTCCCCGGCCTTGCGTCGGCGCAAACATCGTGCCCAACAATAACAACAACCCATCCGGATATTGATGGCTCGGGCCGATCACATGGGCAATTACTGCCGACGGGTCGCGGCTGATCTGTGTCATCGAACTCGAACCGTTTAGCTCAAATCCGTCTTCACCGTTCACTTTGAGCTTGACCTCGATTTTTCGTACGTCATCCAGATCAAAGGTGCCGTCAAAAAGCCGCAGGAACGGCCCCACAGAACAGGATGCATTATTGTCTTTCGCCCTACCGAGTAACAAAGCCGAACGCCCCTCGTAATCTCTTAGGTTCACATCATTGGCAAGGGTGGCACCGACCGGTCGGCCACGGCTGTTTACTGCCAATGCTACTTCTGGTTCCGGATTATTCCAGGATGAAGTCGACAGAACGCCGATGTCTGCGCCATATCCGACGGACGAAAGCGGTTGCGCTTTGGTAAAAACCTCAGGATCAGGACCAATACCAACTTCGAGGTACTGTGACCACATTCCACGCTCCAACAGCGTGTCCTTCACAAGAGCCGCCTCGTCAGACCCAGGCTGCAGGCGAGAGAGGTCTCCGCCAACCAGCGTTTCGATATCAACACGGATCGTTGCGGCTTTGGCAGGATCGCCGCCAGCTTTCTCCTCAATCACTCTTTCCAGAAGACTGGTCAAGAATGTAACGCCAAGCGCCTTGACCGCCTGAAGGTCGATGGGGGCGAGCAGCCACGGTCCGGCAGAGTCCCGATTCGCCTCATTGGACCTTGCGGCAATTTCCTCAAGCGAGCCAATGAAACATCCGTCAGTGCTTGAGACTATGCCAACGGGATCTTCTGCCTCACACAAGTCCCGCATGGTGCTCACCTCATCACAAATGTCGAACACGGCGCCATCACGTATCGTGACAATGCTCGGCCCTTCAACCTCGGGGCGCCAGACCCGGCCGACCAGGCAAGCATTTGCTGCATCGACAGGAAGTATGTCCAGTTCCGTCATGGCTTTTAGTTTCCTCACTCTTTCACAAATTAGCGCAGCAATAGAAAATCACGCAACACTACCTCAGTAGGTGCCGCCCGGTTGCCAGGGCACAAACTCATCTTCACCGTATCCAAACAGTTCGCTCTTCGTCTTGTGCCCGCTTGCGGTTTTGATGATTTGTGAGAAGATTAATTGTCCCATTTCATTGAGGGATCTGTCTCCATCGAGCACTGATCCGCAATTCATATCCATGTCATCAGGCATGTGCTCGAACAACGGTGTATTGGTTGTCAGCTTGAGGCACGGGACCGGCTTGGCGCCATAGCAGGATCCACGACCGGTGGTAAAACACATCGTGTTACATCCTGAAGCGATCTGTCCGGTTGCGGATACCGGATCGAATCCCGGGGAATCCATCAGCACTAAACCTTTTGACTCAATGGGTTCTGCATAGAGATAAACATCTCGCAATTGCGATCTGCCCGCCTTGGAGACTGCTCCCAGCGACTTCTCCAGAATGGTGGTCAGGCCGCCGACTTTGTTACCATGGGACGGATTGTTATTGAGACTCTCCATGTGAGCTTTGGCGTAAGATTCCCACC
>CAYZLS010000160.1:0-5026 GCA_964479355.1 uncultured Wenzhouxiangellaceae bacterium
AATTGACAGGAAATAACTCCTAAGCGGCCTGTCCTAAATTTGGGGTACAGCTCTGTGCAACACGCGCGCCGCGGTCATGGGCAAGTACAGAGAAAGACGGAAACCCAAGCTCGTTCATAAGATGCAGCTGATCCTGAGCCATCACACGTTTTGAGTAGGCAACAGAATGATCTGATACGGTCGGCTTATCACTTTCACCATAGCCCCTCAAATCTGCCGCCACAACCGTAAACTCCCGGACTAATCGATCGGCAATCTTGTGCCATATAACGTGCGTTTGAGGATGTCCGTGCAACAACAGCAATCCCGGCCCGCTACCACCCACGCGACAATGAATATTTATGCCATTAACAGAGAGTGTTTGTTTATTGAAGGCATTGAACATAGATGCGGAAGTCTCGGTCTGTCATAAAAATAGACGGTCAGTTTAATTGCAACTGAATGAAAAACTGGGATTGCTGTAGGGATTAGTTGATATGATCTGATCGTCTTTCAGGCCGATTCCCGAGTATCTTAAATTGTACTGAGTAGAATGTGTACCACCAGTAACAGGAGAATCTACACATGTCACCACAAGGAATACCTTTAACTTTTTCACTACTGCTACTTGCTGTTTTGGCCGCGTGTACAAACGAGGGCCAAAACAATATGCCTGTTGTCGAGCAATCTCCAACCAGGGCCAAAATAGAAATCAGCCACGTACCCAAGACGGTTTATACCTCAGTTCAGGGCGCGTACATCAATCCAGAAAATCCACCAGCCGCAGCTCTAACAAAAGATCAGCAGCTTACCTGGCTGTTTCATCTGGTTTTTGATGCGCCAGCCGAGTCATTGCATATTGAAAACGTCGACGTAGAATTTGCTCGTAACGGTAGGTTGATGTGGAAAAAGACTTATCCGCGATCATACTTGAAAAATCAAACCTGGCTGGAAGGAGGCATTCGATACGACACAGAATATTTTCTGGCAAATATTGAGTTCGTTGATAACAAAATGGCCTCATTGGAAAAGTCCACAAGCCCAGATATTCCTGCCGACGGCACAATAACCTGGGCGCGCTTTAACGAGGCGCAGCTCTATTATGGGCGAATTGACGCTATTACATTCAAGTTTGAATTTCGAAATGACAGCAATGAGCAGCAGTTTGCTGAGCATACCGTTCCAATAAAGGAGTGGAATCAAAAGGTCAGATTGGATCTGCCGTTCAATGGGCTATGGGTCGCGAAAAGTGGAAACGATCTGAGGTCGGGGCATCGGCGTACGGGGCTTAACGGCCTGACAACCTATGCCTGGGATTTCATGAAGGTTGGGGAAGATGGGCGCACATTCAGAACCGATGGTAGTACACCGTCTGATTACTATACCTACAACGCTGAAGTACTGGCGCCTGCAGACGGAGTTGTGACCCACGTTCGAAATGATATTGAGGAATATGGAATTGGCGTCACTCCGCCTCGTGAAAGACTGGAGAAGGATGGGGACGTATTCGCGGGAAATTTAGTCATCATTGATCATGGGAATGATGAATACACCCTGACCTCACATATACGAGCAGGAACGATTACGGTAAAAGCCGGTGATCACGTTAATTCCGGACAATTGATTGGCAAGGCCGGCAACTCTGGCGTTTCAATGGTTCCGCACATCCACATCAATTTGATGGACAGGGCACAATGGCTGGAGGCACGAGGTATACCCAGTCTGTTCAGTGATTTTGACCGAGTCCAATATATTGGTTCCACTGAGACTATTGAACGGGGTAACCCAATTTCAGGATGGCTTATTCGTCCCAGTGTCAGCAACTAGAAGAACTACTGATGTGAAAAACACTAGCTTAATCAATAATATATATGGATAGATTGATGAATATTTTATTTCGAAAAAAAATATTCCTTGCAACGCTGATGCTGGCGATTCTTGGCCCCATCTCTCCCAAGGCTGCGATCTCTGCTGAAACTCAGATACAGGCAGCAACGTTAAATGGCCTGAGTTATCGGCTCGTTGGCCCTATGCGTGGTGGCCGCGCAACGAGAGTTGCCGGAATTAGCGGAGATCTAGCGACATACTATTTTGGTGCTGCTGCGGGTGGTGTGTGGAAGACTACAGATGGTGGCATAAATTGGTTTCCAATTTTTGACAGCCAACCTGTTGCCGCTATCGGTGATATCACAATTGCACCATCTGACCCAAATATCATCTATGTTGGCACTGGGGATGCCAAGTCGCGGGGCAATGATTCCCATGGCAACGGTGTGTATAAATCTCTTGATGGGGGTTCGAGCTGGCAGCATATGGGGCTTACCAAAGTCAAACATATAAGTCGTATTATTGTTCATCCGGAAAACCCTGACGTCATTTTGGTTGCAGCACCAGGCGGTTTTTATGGCCCTAATAAAGATCGTGGCATTTTCCGTAGTCTGGACGGAGGTTCAAGCTGGAAAAAGGTTCTCTACGTCGACGAACATACCGGGGCGTACGACATCGATTTCGTTCCGGGAAGCCCAAACATACTGTATGCCACGATGTGGCAGATGGTTCGCAATCCCTACAGCCTGGTCAGTGGCGGACCAGGAAGTGGTCTGTTCCGTTCTGCTGATAGCGGCGATAGTTGGACTCGGGTAGAAGGAAACGGGTTGCCAGATGGTGTCCTAGGAAAAATTGGCATAGCAGTTTCGCCAGCAGATCCCAGTCGAATATATGCCGTGATTGAAGCCGAGAAAGGTGGGCTTTATCGCTCCGATGATAGCGGTATTCACTGGGAATACATTAATCCAAGTCGCTCATTGTGGAGACGAGCCTGGTTTTTTATGGATATCATTCCTCATCCGCAGGATCCGGACACGATCTTCGTCATGAATATTCATATTGAAAAGTCAGTTGATGCGGGTAAGATATTTACGCCGATGAAGATTTATCATGTTGACCATCACGATTTATGGTTAGACCCTGAAAACCCGATGCGGATGATCAGCGGTAATGATGGAGGCGCCAACGTAAGCATAAACGGTGGCCTGGCCTGGACACGCTCTGACGATAACCAACCTACCGGGCAGTTTTACCGGGTAGTTACCGATAATCGTTTCCCTTATTACATTTACGGTGGCCAACAGGACTGGGAGACTATCGCCATAGCGAGTCGGGGAAACTGGAATAGCATTGGTCATAGAGATTGGTACCCTGTGGGTGGATGTGAAATGGGCTGGGCAGCACCTGATAAAAGAACAGCTGATTACGTCTATGCGGGTTGTACAGACGGGGGTATCAGTCGTTACAACCACGGCACTCAACGTAACCAGTCGGTAGGACCATGGCCATTAACCAACATTGGCCACGGTGCAATAGACGCAAAGTTTCGTTTTCAGTGGACTTCACCAACGATAATCTCCAATCACGATCCAAACGTTATGTATAGCGGTGCGAACGTGCTTTTCCGGTCAGATAACAACGGTATGAGCTGGAATCCTATTAGCATTGATCTGACACGCAATGACAAGAGTAAACAGCAAGCTTCGGGAGGGCCCATAAACAAAGATAATGTGGGTACTGAAGTTTATGGAACAATCTATGCGCTGGCCGAATCCAGACAGAAAAAAGATCTGCTCTGGGTCGGCACTGATGATGGACTGGTTCATATCACCAAAAATGGCGGTAAAGATTGGGAGAATATTACGCCGCCCAAAAACCTCATGCCAGAATGGAGCAGGATTAATTCAATTGAAGCCTCTCCGCACCACCCTGGCACAGCATATCTTTCCGTACACCGACGAGAATGGAATGAGTACCGACCCTATGTGCTGAAGACCACGAACTTTGGTGCAAACTGGGAGTTGATCACAAATGGGCTTCCCGAAGATTCAATAGTTCGCGTGTTACGCGAAGATTTAGGACGCGAAGGACTTTTATTCCTGGGTACTGAGATGGGCATGTACTTCTCACTCGATGGTGGTGATGAATGGCAATCAATACAATTAAACCTGCCAGTCACCCCAATTTATGACTTGGCGATCAAAGATAACGACCTTGTTGTCGGAACGCATGGAAGGGCATTTTGGGTGCTGGATGACATTTCACCGTTGCGCACACTAACGGCGAATATTGCCGCAAAACCCGCTCACATATTCACACCCAGTTCGACTATCAGAATTCGGGATGACTTCGCAAATCCAGGCACACCGGTGGGTCAAAACCCTCCGCCGGGTGCGGTCATTTACTACAGTCTGGGAACTACGCCAAAAGAGCCCGTCACTATTTCGATTATTGATAGTGCAGGTAATCTGGTGAATTCCTTTTCCTCCGCGCCAGAGGTGATCGATTCGAAGGAAACGCGCGCCTCAGTAGATATGGGTGCTCACTACAGCCGCTCTTCCTCCATTTCTGTAGATCCTGGCCTGAATCGGTTTGTCTGGGATTTGCGTCACCCCGGCCCGGCAGGAATTGCCGACGGTGTCATATTCTGGCATCCGCCCAAGACCCCTCCGGCAGGACCTCTGGTCCCACCAGGGGAATATCAAATTCAAATGGAAGTTGATGGAACCACCCTGACTTCGGCACTGACAATAGAAGCTGATCCGCGTATTTCATTTCCAGTTGAGGAATTACAGAAGCAATTCGATCTTCATGTAAAGATACGTAACACACTTTCTGAAATTACGGAGTCAGTTTTGATCATACGAAAAGTCAATGATCAAATTGATAGCATACGTTCAAAATCTGCCAACAAAAACAAAATCGATTCTGTAGACACAGAGCTTGGTGAACTGCGGGATAAGTTGATGACAGTGGAATATGTTCTGACTGAACCTCGTATGCAGGGAGCATCGGATTCTTTTCATTTTCCGACCAAGCTGGATAATCAACTGATTATCCTTATTGGAACTATTGCGAACTCTGACAGAGCGCCGACTCAGCAATCCTATGAAGTCTATGAAGTGCTCAAAGAGAGGGGAGATCAACAACTGAAAATACTGAATGACTATCTTGAGACTGATTTACCAATGCTAAACAAAAAATTGAATACACTTGACCT
>CAYZLS010000161.1:0-4976 GCA_964479355.1 uncultured Wenzhouxiangellaceae bacterium
GATTTACTTGCCCAGGGCGGTGTGCTGTGGCTCGCGGGTGAAAACCGGGCTGGAATCAAGTCTGCCGACCGCCTGCTGGGATCATTTTTTGGTCAGGTACGCAAACTGGACAATGCCCGTCATTGCACTTTGTATGAGGCACGCATGCCGATCAAGACGCAGGCATTCCGCTACCAGGAGTATCGCCAAAACTGGTCATTGCAACGTGCAAACCTTCAGCTTGAAATCGTCTCCTACCCCGGTGTATTTGCACACGGACGTCTGGATGCAGGCACGGCCTTATTGCTCGATGCCCTTGAGGAATTACAACCAGCCGGTGAGGTACTGGATCTGGGATGTGGAGCCGGGGTGATTGGAGCGTTTATCAAGGCCAGCCAAAATGATGCCAAGGTAACTTTTCTCGACCACAGCGCGATGGCGCTCAAAGCCTGCCAGGAAACCCTGCTTGCCAACCAATTAGAGGGCAGCGTATTGGCATCTGACAGTCTGTCAGAACTACAACAAACATACGATCTGATTGTAAGCAACCCGCCGCTGCATACCAGTGTAAAAACCGATAAGCATTTGAGTCAACGCTTGCTGGAGCCGACAAGCTGGCAGATTAAACCCGGCGGCCGCCTCATCCTGGTTGCTAATCGGCACCTGCCTTATGAAAAATGGCTGGCGAAGCGCTTCAAAACCATCAAGCAACTTGCCGTGAATAGCAAATTCAAGATTATTGTTGCGAAAAACTGAAAGCATGGAATTTTGTTGTAGTACCATGGTCGAAGCAGTCCTCGGCACCCTGAAACTTACAAGGCAGTTTAATATGCGTAGCAAATTTATCACCTCCCTGTCACTAATGGTCATGACACTATTCATGGTATCTGCATGTGTAAATGAGGGTTATGGAACCAAAGCGGAATCAACCTCTGTGAGCGTGGCAAAATCAGCCACATCATCGCACTCCGTTATGGATGAGCCGGTTAACTTCTCCACGCCCGCGGCAGTGAAAAAGAGCCTGCAGCAAATCCAGCAGCAAGCAGGTGAAGACGAGGCTCTGGAACTGGACGAAGCGCTGCAATACCTGCTGTATTACGATATGAGCGTAGGCCACAACGAGCAGGCCCTGCATAAAAAACTGGATGGCAAAACGCCCAATCAGATCATCGCGTTGGCTAAGGCTCATAGTTAGGCCTTAACGTCAATCTGTAGGGCTAAAGTCGATTAGCTCTCCTGTTTCTACCTGCAATACTTGCAGACCGCTTACTGGCTTACCGCTGTAACCTGCGATGATCGACCCATAGCGCTCCAGTTGGGCTTGCCATTTTTGCCGGCCTTCGTCTTTGTCCTGACCGGTTTTGTAATCAACTATTACGAAACTGCCGTCAGGGCGTTGGTAAATACGGTCGATGATATGCTTTTTGAGCTGCGTTTTATCGCGGCTGTAAAACGGTAATTCAGTCCAGGAGGCCATTTTCCCACCAGGTAAGACCATTTCCTGCGTGTTCGGATCCGTCATGACCCTGTTCAAAATCTGTTGCAGCCGCTCTCGCAACACATCCAGGTTCTCTTGCCTTGCGCCCGCGTTGGCCAGGCTAGCTTCCAATGCGGGTTTCCGTTCAACCAGCCAGGCTTCATCCCAGGATGCCGGTGCATGGTCATGTAATAACTCCAGCCACAAGTGCACCGCACTGCCCAGTGCCAGTGCATCACAATCTGGAATACGCAATTCCTCAGCGAACATCTGCCGTGGCTCAACGGCTGGTCTAATAGCTAACTGTGGTGCATTTTCCAGCCGCAGATACGGTAGTAATGGTGGCTCCTGCTTTTGAGCTTCATCGGCCGGCAGTAATTCTGGATCAATCACGGCCGCAAAAACCGGCCACAACATTTTCATGAAAGTACCCCGTTCACAAGCCGGCGCCTTATTGGCTACTGAACCCATCAGTTTCCAGGCGCCAAAGAGGTGTAACTCTTGTTTGGCACGGGTTGCTGCGACATATAGCACCCGCTGTTCCTCAAATGTTGCCTGTTCGGAATTGAGCTTGTGCAAGTAGTTATACAGATCCGGTTGTTGCTCGTCCCTGGCCTTGATCGGCGCCATCAACACCCCGGAGTCGCCATCATCAAATTGCAATTGTTCAATTCGCAAAAAGTCTGACTTACCGCTACCACCTTGTTTGTGCAAGCCAGGCAGGATCACCAGGTCAAATTCCAGGCCCTTGGCAGCATGAATCGTCATCAACTGTACTTTGCTGGCAACCGAACCAGAATAAAACTCCTCCATCCGACTTAATACAACCGCCAGCACATCATCGGGCTGTTCCGCTTCAGCATCTGCCAGCAGCCTGAAAAAGCTTTGGGCATTATCGAGCTCAGCTTGTGAGCCAACGATATACGGCCCCTTAAGCCTTATCCAAGCAACCTCAACCAGGCGGTGCAATGCGACTCTGCCACATGCGGCAACAACCTGTTGCATGATCTCGCCGGTTGCCCTGACCCGCTCACCAAGGGCCTCATTCAGATCAACTAACAAATCCGGGCTCAGCATCAGAGACAAGATATCCTCACGACCTGAATCGGCTGCAAATGCGTGTAACTCCAACACCGACAGACCCAGCCAGGGTGCGCGCAATAAAGCCAGCCAGGCAATGCGATCGGCCGGATGTAATATGGCCCGCAACAGCGCCAACAGGTCTTGTATCACGGGCCGGCTGGATAGCTTTTCCACGTTGACCGCTTCAAAGGCAATGCCCCGCTGCTTTAGCTCAGTTGCAATGCCCGCCAGGTGGCGGCGGCTGCGAGCCATGATTGCGACACTGATGTCGGCTCGCTCAGCTTGCTTACGGGCCAGCAGATCAGCCACCAACGCTGCTTCATGTGTATCACCCATGGTTTGTGGCCAGCTATGGGCCACGACCTGGCCACCCAGCCCACGCTCTGCAACGACGTGTGCATACTCGATGGCTCCGGGACTAACGGCAATACCTTGCTTAAAAATATCAACGAACTGGGCGTTGAGCCAGTCAATGAGTTCGCTCTTTGAGCGGAAATTAGAGCTGAGTCGGAGTCGCTCAAGCTGGATTTCACCCAATTTTTTAGAAGCGAATACCTGCTTGAATAATGCTACATCTGCCTCGCGAAACCGGTATATGGATTGCATCGGATCGCCCACCAGAAACAGGCTACGGCCATCCCCTGCCTGCCAACCGCTGGTTACTCGATGTAACAGTTTGAACTGTGTATGGCTTGTATCCTGAAACTCATCCATCAGGATGTGAGATAAGCGATAGTCCTCATACAGCAAGGCATCACCGGGTTGCTCCGCCAGTCCCAGAGCGTTCATTGCCATCTCAGCCAAGTATTGAAAATCCGCCTGACTCTTTTCAGCAAACAACAGACGGAGCTCAACTTGTGCAACCTGCAACAGAACGATGCAATCGGTGAGGATTTCTTCTTGCCTAGCACTCAAGCCAAAGGGTGGTGAGTGTGTGAATCGGTGGAACACCATCAATGCGAGATCATTGCCGAGCCAGGTTTCAACTATGGCTTTGATCGCTTGTACATGCTGATCGCGATCCGCCCTACCACCCCCGGCTAAAACCTTGCCATTGATACTGCGCAGAGCAAAGGGCTTGCCGGCCTTAGTAGCCACAGCACCCAGCATCAACCAAGCGGCCTGTACCTGCAGATCGGTGTCTTCGAGATCTTGCCCAGAAGCTTCTATGGCACTGCGCAGATCATTGGCCAACTCCAGGTCATTCGCACCCGCTGTCAGAGCCAACAGGTTTTCTGCCAAACTGGCCATCTGAGTATGTCCCAATGTGTCAAACAGATAATCCAGCTCCACCCGCTGACGTTGCTGCAGCACCTGGTTCAATTCTGAGTCCGAATGCTTGAGCAGAGTCAACCATTGGTCCCGGCGGCCCAGCATTTCACTCAAGAGGGTTTGTAATCGATCTGCATCACCCTGCAAATGCACCAGCAAGCGGGTCAGGGCCGGATAAACAAATTTCGCTATTTTTCCACTGCCGATATCTTCAATTACGCGGCACGCGGCCTTGTGATACAACGGCCTTGCGTCTTCTATCACCCGCAAGCCTGATGCGCCTTCACCGGTACTGGGCAGTAGGCCGGCAATGCGCGCGCATAAGCCATCGATCGTATAGATTTGCAAACGGGCGGGGTTGCGCTGCAGGTTCCAACCGAGTTGTTGATCTTTTTCGAGCATCTCTGCTGCAAATTTCACGGCGATACGTTCGTGCTCAGCCAGCGGGGGTGCAGCCGCGGTATCAGCGGCCTGCTCAATGCGTTGCAGGATGCGTTGACGCATTTCCTGGGTGGCTTTACGGGTAAAGGTAATGGCTAACACCCGCTCCGGTCTGTCGACCATTGAGAGCAATTTCAAAAACCGTTGGGTCAGCAACTCTGTCTTGCCGGAACCGGCAGGCGCCTGGATGATGAAAGACTGCTGCGGGTCAAGCGCAGCCTGGCGTTGGGCAGCATCATGAATGCGATTCGGAGGGTTATTCATGCTCAAGACACCAGCGCTGCAGTTCATCATTTCTGAGCAGAAGCTCCAGATCCGCATATTTCAATGCATCCGGGGAATGTAGTTGGTGACTGCAATCACCTGCCTGAATTTCAACCGCCAATAGGCTGAGGCTGGTGCGCCAAAAATCCATAACGGCACTCCAGTCACTAAACTGTTTGGCCAAAGCCCCCCGTTTGCTGCCGGCTAGCTGAACACCTTTGCACACCGCATCCGGGTCTGCGCTAATACCATAGGCATCAAATTCACCCAGCTTGAGTTGTAGCATGGCCACACCGGCCGGACTCACCTCACCGACCTCCTCTAGCGCCACTGCATATAAGGGCAACTGGATGTTCTCGAGGCGTGCCTTGCACCAGGCTGAGCCTTTTTTCAAGCTGCCGGACTTGTAATCAATGATGAAGGCTGGTCAGACCTCAATCCAGGCCACCGAACTCCGGCA
>CAYZLS010000162.1:0-218 GCA_964479355.1 uncultured Wenzhouxiangellaceae bacterium
AGGCGGTAGTGAGTGCGCTGGATCCCTACCAGACCTACCTGAAGGGTTTTGACGACCACGAATTGCCCGACGGCTTTAATGACATGGTCCGCAATTTCACATTTGGCGACATCACCGTCGCCCGGGCGCACTATGCACTGCACGAGGCGCCCGCCTTCCGGTCAGGTCCGGAAATGAACAAGACGGCATTTCAGAGAGTTTTTGGCAACATGGCCGAT
>CAYZLS010000162.1:228-950 GCA_964479355.1 uncultured Wenzhouxiangellaceae bacterium
TATCGATCGCCAATATATTGAGATAGCAGCAGGTAAAGCACCGAGCGATCCGTTCCTGTGGACCGCTGCCTGGACCACCATCGATCCGACCCGGGCCCCCGACGGGAAGCACACTTTGATCATGGACACCTTCGTCCCGGTTGACCTCGCCAGCGGCGAGGACTGGGAAGAGATCGGGCCTGACTATTGCCGCAAAGTATTGCTACGGCAGCTGCAGAATTACACCACCAACATGGATCCGGACAACATCATCGCTGAATACGTGGAAACCGGCCCAAGCCTGGAGCGGGCCAACCGGTGTTTCCACCGTGGCGTAACCACTGGCGGCGATCGCACCCTGGCTCAGATGGGTGCCTTCCGGCCATTTCCCAATTACGCGAATTACCGCGGCCCCCTCAAGAATCTGTACATGACAGGGCCCTCCTGCCATCCAGGTGGTGGAATCTGCGGTATGGGAACGATTGCGGCAAATGAGATACTTCTCGATATGGGCATCAGGGAAGAAGACGACGATTTTGATTTCTAGCGAGTACACTGGCGAAAATGAATTTTAAATAGGTAACAGACATGGCAAGAGACGGAATAGAACCCTACACCGCGTTGATTGTTCAACCGGAAGTTACGGTGGTAGATGACCGCGAAGGCATTCAACAAAACCTCGACCGGGTAAAAAACCTCATTCATTTTGGCGTTGGCTACTTCTGGGAAGTCCCGGTCCGACT
>CAYZLS010000162.1:960-4950 GCA_964479355.1 uncultured Wenzhouxiangellaceae bacterium
TATTGCCGGAATATTTTCTCCAGGGTGTTGGCACGCCCGGCAAGGGTGAGACAGGCATAAAAGATGCCATGAAAAAGGCCGTCACGATTCCCGGACCGGAAATTGACCAACTGGGAGAAATCGCCAGGGAATACGGCCTTTATATCTGCGGGGGCGGTGTCATGGAGCAGGTACCGGAATTTCCCGACCGCTGGTTCAATTCCAACTTCATCGTTGGCCCATCCGGAGATGTAGTTCTTCGATATCATAAGTGGCATATTCCGGCTTACATCGGACTCGGTACAAGCCCCCATGACCTGTTTGACGAGTACTGCGAAAAACTGGGTGGTGATATCAAGGACCTGTTTCCCGTCATCGACACGGAAATCGGCAAGCTGGGCACCATGACCTGCCACGATGGCTGCACGCCTGAGGTTTCACGGGCACTGGGCTATAACGGTGTGGAAGTGATCTGTCATCCGGGCGCCATCCAGGAAGTGGAAGGTGTTTCACAACCATGGGATTTCTGGATGTTTACCCGTCGCACCCGTGCGCACGACAACATGTGCTACATGCTGGGTTCGAACTGGGGATCGGTAACCTATGAATATTACCCCAAGGCATTCTGTCCCGGACATTCATTCGCGATCGACTATACCGGAATGGTCTTGCGCGAGGCGCCGTATCCTGCAGAGCAGGTGTTGGCGGTGACTCTGGATATCGAGGGCTTGCGCCGCCATCGTTCACGTACCATCCATAACTGCTGGGTGGATGTCCGCACCGAAGGATTTCGTCAGATGTACGAAAATCCTATCTACCCCCCCAATCGGTTCCCGTCGGGTAATCCACCAAGAACCTTGTCTGACAAAGTCAGTATCTGTAAGGAAGTTTTCGATAACCTGTACGAACGGGGCCAGTTCACACCACCGGTAGGTTATGAACCAGAAGACATGTCTGAAGTGCTGCAAAAGAGAATTGATTACGCCCAAAATACCGGGCGGTTGAGAAAAAGCTGACGCCGACGGAGTACGCCATGAAGGTCAGGAGCAAACTCGCAGACATCGATTTTATCTTCGGAAAATTCCAGTATAAGAAAGATCACCTGATCGTTCATTCCGATTCGGAACGGTCCATGGAAAGCAAGGTCTATGTAAGCCCGGACGATATCCTTTCTGGATTTAGTAAAGCGCTGTCCAACCCCATGGTGTGGATCTATTTCCTGGGTTTTCCAATTTTCTTGATTCGTTATCGCCGCCGCCATCGGCGTAAATGCTATAACAGAAACTGAGATGTGAGTACTGACGGGATACACCGATGACCAGATCAAATATTAGTTCGACCGAACAACAAGGGACTGACTCCATGGTCTCTTTGACACCTGTTCCCAGCGTGATGAAATTGGCGCCTTATGTCCAGGGTCAGAGTAGCATTGCCGGCGTGAGAAGCCCCATCAAACTCTCATCCAATGAATCTTCACATGGACCGAGCCCACTGGCGCTTCAGGCCTACCAGGCGAGAAGCGCCCATATCAATCGATACCCGGATGGATCTCAACGAAAATTGCGCGAGGCCATCGCCAAGGTTCATGGGCTGGATGTGGGCCGAATCGTGTGCGGCAACGGCTCTGAAGAACTGATCCTCCTCACCGTGCGTGCATACCTCTGTCCCGGTGACGAAGCACTGCTGAGTGAGAACGGTTTCATCATGGCCAACATTCACGCCATAGCCCAGGGCGCTGAAGTGATTATCGTGCCGGAAAAAGACTACCGGGTTGATGTCGACGCAATGCTCGAGCGCGTCACTGCCAAAACGCGTTTTTGTACCATTGCCAATCCGAACAACCCTACCGGGACCTACATCAGCGAACCGGAAATGAGGCGTTTGCATAGCGGTTTGCCCGGTAACTGCCTGCTGCTTATCGACAATGCGTATGCCGAGTATGTTGACCAGAAAGACTTCGCAACCGGTTCGGCACTGGTCGAGGAGTTTGAAAATGTCGTTATGACGCGGACATTCTCTAAAATCTACGGCTTGGCCGGATTACGCATTGGCTGGGCGTACTGCCCGACAGAAGTTATTTCTGTTCTGCAGCATATCAGAACACCGTTCAATACCAATGGGCCGGCCCTGGCAGCGGCCGAGGCGGCGATGCTGGACCAGGAATTCACCCAAAGAATAAAGCAACACAATGCCAGTTTACTACGCAGGATCAGTTCGGAACTTACGCGACTCGGAATCGAGGTAATTCCCAGCGTGACCAATTTCTACCTGCTCAGATTTGATCCTGAAAGTGGCAAGTCGGGGACGGAAGCTGCTGCTTTTCTGCAGTCGCAAGGTATTATTCCGCGTCCCGCCGGAAGGTCTGACGTGTTCCTGCGCATCACTGTCGGGCTTGATAAAGAAAACGATGCGGTTATCGATGCGCTGACCGAATATATGGCAGTCTGAGGCAGGGAGACAAACCTAATGACTGAATATGCAATGACACCGCTCATCGCCCGGCGTCTCGAACAAGTCCAGCGCCTGCTGATCAACGGTCAGTGGCAGACTGCAAGCGACGGGTGCACTGAGAGCATTCACAATCCGTCTACGGGAGAAATCATTACCACTGCCGCATCTTCCACTACCGCAGACGCCAACAACGCAGTGGCTGCGGCACGAACGAGTTTTGACAACCACTCCTGGACCGGGCTGACGCCTGCACACCGGGCCAGAGTGCTATGGCGCGTCGCAGATTTGATCGAAGCAAACGCTGAAGAGATTAGTGAACTGGAAATGCTCGATGCGGGAAAGTTCTATCTCGGTGCTCTAAACGGTGAAGTGCCGTTTGCAGCGGAGTGCTTTCGTTACTACGCGGGCTGGTGCACCAAGATCGAAGGAACCACCAAGCAGCTTTCCACAATTCCCGACCAGGCTTTTCATATTTACACGCAGCGCGAGGCAATTGGCGTTGCCGCGCTGATCATTCCCTGGAATGGCCCGCTGGTTCAGGCAGCGTGGAAAATTGCCCCGGCGCTGGCGGCTGGTTGCAGTGTAGTGGTCAAACCCGCCAGTCAAACACCCTTATCCGTTACTCGTCTTGGGGAATTGATGATAGAAGCAGGTGTGCCGGATGGTGTGATAAACATCATCCCGGGCAGAGGCTCCTCCATCGGTCGTTTCTTAGCCGAACATCCCGATGTCGACAAAGTCTCATTTACAGGATCTACTGAGGTTGGTAAGCAAATCATCGATTCGGCCAAGGGGAATTTAAAGAAGATCACTTTGGAATTGGGTGGCAAGTCACCCGTCATCGTATTTGAAGACGCAGATCTGGATCTTGCTATTGAAGGCGCCGCACAGGCCATTTTTTCTTCCGCCGGGCAGGTTTGTGTAGCCGGTTCGCGGCTGTATGTGCAGGACTCGATTTACGACAAGGTTGTCGAAGGCGTGGCAGATATTGCTAGAAATATGAAAGTGGGACCTGCCACCAACGGTGATATGGACATGGGTCCTTTGATTTCCCTGCAGCATATGAGGGACGTGCACCGCATGGTCGAGACTGGAAGAGAGGAAGGTGCCCAAGTGGTCACGGGTGGAAATCTGCTAATGGACCAGGGTGGTTATTTCATGGAACCTACGGTATTGGCCGATACTTCCCACCGCATGAGCGTGGTCAGCGAGGAAATTTTCGGCCCGGTACTGGTGGCCATGCCGTTTGGCGGCAAAGACGACATCGTCGCACTGGCCAACGATAGCGGATACGGTTTGGCGGCCAGTGTATGGACCCGCGATATCAACAAGGCCCATCGTACAGCCGCCGCAATCCGTGCCGGACTGGTATGGATCAACTGCCATGGTATCCCCGATATGGCTATCCCATTCGGAGGCTACAAGCAGTCAGGATGGGGGCGTGAGAACGGTTATGAATCATTGCTGCAATACACCGAACTGAAATCGGTGGTGGCGCGACTCTAGTACAAAAATGAGACCCCCCAGCTCTGCTGGGGAGGCACGCAGGGTTTGACAATT
>CAYZLS010000163.1:0-4946 GCA_964479355.1 uncultured Wenzhouxiangellaceae bacterium
GCAGTATGGGCCTGGATGTTGAGGGGGTGAACTGATGAGCAGTGCAGGCAAGCGGATTAATGCCGTACGGGAACAAATTGAGCCAGGCAAACTTTATCCGCTGGATGAAGCCTTGGAGTTCCTGAAAAACACCAGCAAGGTAAAATTCACGGAATCCGTGGATGTTGCTATCAAGCTGGGTGTTGACCCCAGAAAATCAGACCAAAATGTACGTGGTTCAACTGTGCTGCCCAATGGTACGGGTAAAACGGTGCGCGTTGCTGTTTTTACCCAGGGTGAAAACGTAGATAAAGCCTTGGCAGCAGGCGCTGATGTCGTCGGCATGGATGATCTGCACGACCAGATTAAAGGTGGTGATCTTGCATTTGACGTTGTTATTGCAACGCCTGATGCAATGCGGGTTGTCGGGAAGTTAGGTCAGGTGTTGGGCCCCAGGGGTTTGATGCCAAACCCAAAAGTGGGAACCGTGGCAGCAGACGTCACGGCGGCGGTTCAAAATGCCAAGTCTGGTCAGGTGCGGTTCAGAACTGACAAGGGTGGCATCATTCATAGCACCATTGGCAAAGCAGACTTTGAAGTACAGGCATTGCATGACAATCTGACCGCGCTGCTGGCAGATCTGGTGAGACTGAAACCGGCCTCTGCCAAAGGCCAGTACCTGATGAAGGTAGCAGTATCGACCACCATGGGCCCGGGCCTTGTGGTGGATCATTTGGCATTAAAGGATTAAGTAGTTGGCAGCATAAGCTGACGAAAGAACGGGCTGGGCCCGGTTTGGCTGGCTGCGGATATTCCGTTGTAAGGCCAATCGGGAGTAGACCGTCAAAGACCGCAGGTATCGGGTCACTAGCTATAAAGTGATCCGGTTTAAGCGTGTGCTATGGGAAACCGATCACAGCCTGCGTAGATGGTGAAGCCCCCGCTTCTCAATCGGGTTCGAAAGAGCACCATTGAGAAGCGGGGTAGTCACCGAAGGACTGCTTTTGGTCCTGTGATATGCACATATGTGTGTGTCATGAGTCGCTAAACGTGCCGGGCAACTGGCTATTTGACTCTTGGAGGTAACAAATGGCTCTGAGTATTGAGCAGAAAAAAGCGGTGGTCGCAGAAGTGGCAGAAGTTGCCAGGACTGCATTGGCCGCTGTGGCAGCGGAGTACCGTGGCTTAAGCGTTGAGGAAATGACGGATTTGCGTGTCAAGGCACGGCAAAGCGGCGTTTATCTCAAAGTTGCCAAGAACACATTGACACACCGGGCCGTAGAAGGTACCGAGTTTGCATGCATGCAGGGTTCCCTCACGGGACCACTGTTGCTGGCTTTCAGTATGGAAGATCCAGGTGCTGTTGCACGCCTTGTCAAAGACTATACAAAGTCGAATGACAAACTCATCACAAAGCTCGTCGCTGTTGGTGGAGAGGTGTTTGAAGCCTCTGAACTGGACCGTCTGTCCAGCTTGCCAACCTACGATCAGGCGATTGCGATGTTAATGGGCGTAATGAAAGCACCTATCGAGAAGTTGGTCCGTACGCTGGTCGAGCCGCATACCAAGTTGGTACGTAGTTTTGCTGCTGTACGTGATGCAAAACAGGCTGCCTGAAATTTAAATCCCGGGTAACCATCCGGTTACCTTAATCGACACTAGGAGAGACGACAATGGCCGTTTCAAAAGAAGATATTTTAGAAACAGTTTCTAACATGAGTGTTATGGATGTTGTAGATCTGATCAGCGCTATGGAAGAGAAGTTTGGTGTTTCTGCAGTTGCCCCGGTAGCGGTAGCTGCTGCCGACGCAGGTGGTGGTGAAAGTACTGTCGCTGAAGAGCAGACAGAGTTTGATTTAGTGCTAACGTCATTCGGTTCCAGCAAGGTTCCTGTGATCAAGGCGGTTCGTGAAATTACCGGACTGGGCTTAAGGGAAGCCAAGGATCTGGTTGAAAGCGCCCCTACCAGTGTGAAAGAAGGCATTGAGCAAGGCGAAGTAGATGAACTGAAGAAAAAGCTCGAAGAGGTAGGCGCTTCCGTCGAGATTAAGTAAATCGGTATTTTGATTTGCAGCTTGTAAGAAGGAACTGGCTGGGGACGTAAATCCCCGGCCTGTTCCTGTTGGTATTTTGGTAACGCGACCATTGCCCGGGTCGCATAGAGGCGGTTGGTAATATGAATTACTCATTTACTGAGAAAAAACGTATTCGTAAGGATTTTGGTAAAAGACAGTCGGTATTGGAAGTACCCAAACTGTTGCAAACCCAAACCCGATCATATGCAGAATTCCTGCAATTGGATAAAAAGCCAGATGAACGACGTGTGCGTGGACTCCACGGTGCATTGAGTTCGGTTTTTCCAATTGTTGGCTATTCACGCAATGCTGCGCTTGAATATGTCAGCTATAAGCTGGAGAAATCGCCTTTTAATGTCAGGGAATGCAAGCTGCGTGGAATGACCCACTCGGCTCCTTTGCGGGTCAAAGTACGGCTGGTTATTTACGACAAGGAAAGCTCGGCCAAGCAAAAGCCTGTCAAATACGTTAAAGAGCAGGATGTCTATATGGGCGACCTGCCACTGATGACCGATACCGGAACCTTTGTTATCAATGGTACCGAGCGGGTTATTGTGTCGCAGTTACACCGTTCCCCGGGTGTGTTTTTTGATCACGACAAAGGAAAAACCCATTCCAGTGGAAAACTGCTGTTTTCAGCTCGTGTGATCCCTTATCGTGGTTCCTGGCTGGATTTTGAATTCGATCCCAAAGATGGAATTTTCACACGCATTGATCGGCGCAGAAAATTGCCGGTGACTGTCCTGTTACGTGCCCTGGGCATGAATAATGAAGAAATGCTGGATACATTCTTTGATACCAGCAGCATTTCCTTACTCAAAGACGGCGCGAATCTGAAGCTCATCCCAGAACGCCTGCGTGGCGAATCTGCGCTGACTGATATCGCTGATAAAAAAGGTAATGTTATTGTTTCCACGGGTAAGCGTATTACAGCTCGCCATGTCAAGCTGATTGAAAAAGCTGGCATCAAGGCGTTACAGGTGCCGGATGAATTCATGCTGGGCAAAATCATCGCGCACAACGTCATCGATAAGGAAAGCGGGGAGCTGCTGGCTGATGCCAATGCAGAAATCACCAAAGAATTACTAGTCAATCTGCGTGCAGCCGGTATCAAGAAGTTTGAAATTTTGTATGTCAATGACCTCGATCAAGGTCCGTACATTTCTAACACCTTGAGAATAGATGGTAGCACCAATAAGCTCGAAGCCCTAGTGGAAATTTATCGCATGATGCGACCGGGTGAGCCACCCACCAAGGAAGCCGCCCAGAATCTATTCAAGAACCTGTTTTTCGCTGCAGAACGGTATGATCTTTCCGGTGTTGGTCGGATGAAATTTAACCGTCGGGTGGGGCGTGATGAGATCACCGGTGCGGGTATCCTGGATCGAGAAGATATCCTTGCAGTACTGAGGGTGTTGATCGATATACGCAACGGTAAAGGCACGGTTGATGACATTGACCATCTTGGCAATCGGCGGGTACGAAGTGTCGGTGAGATGGCCGAAAATGTGTTTCGAGTTGGTGTGGTCAGGGTAGAGCGGGCCGTTCGTGAACGCCTGTCTGTGGCAGAAAGTGAAGATCTCTCTCCACAGGAGTTGATCAACGCCAAGCCGGTCGCAGCGGCAATCAAGGAATTTTTTGGTTCGAGCCAGCTCAGCCAGTTCATGGATCAGAATAATCCTCTGTCCGAAGTTACTCACAAGCGGCGCGTTTCCGCTCTGGGACCGGGTGGATTGACCCGTGAGCGGGCTGGTTTTGAAGTCCGTGACGTACACCCGACGCACTACGGTCGTGTGTGTCCGATTGAAACCCCGGAAGGCCCGAACATTGGCCTGATCAATTCCCTGGCCGTGTACGCCAGAACCAACGATTATGGCTTTCTAGAAACTCCTTACCGCAAGGTTTCTGGAGGTAAGGTCAGCAAAGATGTGGAATACCTCTCTGCCATTGTGGAGGGTGAGTATGTTATCGCGCAGGCCAACGCAGAACTCGATAACAAACACCGGTTTGTGGATGATTTTATTCCCTGTCGGCACCAGGGCGAATTCAGTCTGAAAGAGCCTGGTGAAATTAATTATATGGACGTGTCGCCTAAACAAATTGTTTCGGTGGCAGCTTCGCTGGTGCCATTTCTTGAGCACGATGATGCCAATCGTGCATTGATGGGATCCAACATGCAACGCCAGGCTGTGCCTACTTTGAAGGCTGAAAAGCCGCTGGTGGGTACCGGCATGGAGCGCGTGGTGGCCACAGATTCGGGTGTTACTGCGGTTGCAAAACGTGGTGGTATTGTTGACCAGGTTGATGCCGGTCGAATCGTGGTCCGCGCCAACGAAGACGAAGTTCCCGCCGGTGACCCGGGTGTGGATATTTACAACTTGGTTAAATACCAGCGTTCGAACCAGAACACCTGCATGAATCAATGTCCGTTGGTAAAGGTTGCTGATGTCGTCACCGCCGGCGATGTGCTGGCTGATGGCCCGTCAACGGATCTCGGTGAACTGGCGCTTGGCCAGAACATGCTGGTCGCATTCATGCCGTGGAATGGTTACAACTTTGAAGATTCGATTCTGATTTCTGAGCGGGTCGTAGAAGAAGACCGGTTCACGACCATCCACATTATAGAGTTGACCTGCGTGGCGCGAGATACCAAGCTGGGATCCGAAGAGATTACCGCTGATATTCCGAATGTGGGTGAGCACAATCTGAACAAGCTGGATCAGTCCGGCATCGTTTACATTGGGGCAGAGGTTAAGGCGGGTGACATCTTGGTAGGCAAGGTAACGCCAAAGGGAGAAACCCAACTAACTCCCGAAGAGAAGCTGTTGCGTGCAATCTTTGGTGAAAAAGCTTCAGATGTGAAAGATACCTCGCTGCGTGTTTCATCGGGCA
>CAYZLS010000164.1:0-4929 GCA_964479355.1 uncultured Wenzhouxiangellaceae bacterium
CTATCGTGAGTTTGATACCTGCAACGGCGCATTTATTTTTCCCACCACCACCCCGATACAGTTTGATCCCGTGGCGGCTAAGGAATCGATCGCAAAGCTGGTAGCTTCACAACCAGATTGTATGTACCTGACCCACTATGGCCGGGTTGATGATGTATCCGGCCTGGCCACACAGTTGTTGGAGGATATCGACACACTGGTCGGAATTGCCCGACAGCACATCGATGAGACCGATCGGGTTAATAAAATTGAGCTGGCTATCAGGGATTGGTTACTGGACAGGCTGGCACAGCACGGGGTCAGCCTCAGGCGTGACAAATGTTTGCAAATATTGCAGCCTGACCTTGAGCTGAACGCACAAGGGATTGACTTCTGGCTTTCACAACGTGATGGTTGATTGCTCATGGCAACCGCCGTCGGTCTGCTACGTGGTGGTAAAGATACTGAACGGGAATTTCAGCAAGTGCTGGAACTCGGGCGCCAGTCAGAACAATGGATCAACCTGTTTGGTAACCATGAGTTTGAGGCCGGCAAATAATACGATGGCCTTAATGGATGATCTTGTTACCCGGCTTGAAGCGGCATTGAAAAAACAATACAAAACAGATGGAACCAGCCAGAGTGCACAAGCAGAGATCGAAGAGGCTCTGCATGCTGCCAGGGAGTTAGTTCCTGACGATTAGTTCACTGAGTATAGAAACTCAGTAAGTTCCTGTAATGTAGTGGTTCAGTTGCTCGATTTCGGATTCTTTTTCGCTTAGCAAATGCTTCACCAGGTCGCCAATGGAGACCATCCCCAGGGTTTTTTCATTTTCGACCACGGGCAAATGCCGGCAGCGGCAGGTAGTCATGGTTTCCATGCATTTTTTGATAGAGTCATCGGGATCGGCTGAAATCACCGGCGATGTCATGACCTCTCCGACCAGGGTTTGCCGTGATGAACGGGACTTCAGAGCAATTTTTTGCAGGTAATCCCGTTCCGTAAAAATACCTGAAATGCGATCATCCTGTTGCACCAGGACAGCGCCAATATTAACTTCAGCCATCAGGCTGATGGCATCAAATACGGAGTCGTCTTCCTTGACCGATAAAACCATAGAACCTTTGTTTTCCAGTATCGAGGAGACAGTAGACATCATGACCACCAAATGCGAGCTGTTGTTAACAAGTTTAACTTAGATCGCCAATATTTCAATATTGGTTGCTTATTTTTGGTCCTCGTGCTCGGAAATAATCGTGTATTCGGCATCAATTACCTGACCTGGTGCGTCTTGAGTGCCCGCATCAGCCCCGCTCTTGCGTAGTTGATACCTGATCCAGGTAAGCCGTAACCAGATGACAAAACCGGCGAACAGGCCAATACCCGCAACAAAAAGCAAGGCAACCATACCCAGCATGAAAGCACCTCCCAGCACGATAATGGCAATAATTGTTGCCACAATTTTTTGCACAGGGTTCTGAGGTGGTGGGCTAATAAAATACGCCATAATCAAGTGGGCCTAAAGAATGAATGCTGCTTTTTGTGCTGTTTCTTTAATGTTGGGCCAATGTCTTCCAGAAACAACAGTCAAAAAATCCGGAGGTTTCTTAATAAATCAGGTTAACCATCGTCAGCATCACGATCAGGAAGATAACCGACATGCCGCTGCCGACACGCACAAAATCCGCCACCCGGTAGCCGCCAGGGCCGATGATCAGGGCATTGACCTGATGGGTAGGCAGGATAAAGGCGTTGGAGGTGGACAGGGCAACGATCAACGCATACATGGTCGGGTTGGCACCGGTGGTCAGGGCAATACTGATGGCAATAGGTACTAAGATGGTGGTGGCGCCGACATTTGACATGACCAGGCTGAATACAGTCGCCAGCACAGCGATTACAATCTGTACTGCGATATCCGGCATGCTGCCGAGCAACACCATGGCTTGCTGGGCGATCCAGGCTGCAGTGCCTGTCAGTTCCATGGCTAGGCCGAGAGGAATCAGGCTGGCCACCAGGAAGACGGTTTTCCAGCTAACAGAATTGTAGGCCTCATCCATACTCAGCACGTTGGTCAGTACCATCCCCAGCGCGCCGACCAGCAGGGCGATGGACAGCCTGAATTCAGTCAAAAGGATCATGCCGATAGAAATCGCAAAAAAGAGCAGCGCGTGGCCGACTTTTTGTGGGCGCTGCTCTTCTTTTGGGATGTCTGTGGCGACGATGAACTGGCGCTCTTTTTGTAGTGCCGAAAGGTCACGCCAAGTGCTGTGGCTGACTAGGCAGTCACCGGCTTCGAGCACTTGTTCACGCACATCATCATTGATGATGTTGCCACGCCGGTTGATTGCCAGCACGCTGATACCAAAACGCTTGCGTAATCGGGCTTCACCCACAGATTGGCCGATGATCTTGGCGCTTGGCGGAATGACCACCTCGGAAATACCGGCCCGGTTGGGATTAAACAGGCCACCAAATGTTCTGACCCTTGGCTGTAGACGGCAATAGTAGTCAAGGGCAAAACGACCGACGATATCCCTGCTGCCCATCACACCCAAAACGGTACCGACCCAGATCATTTCATCGGCTGGCGGTGCCATGCGTGGTTCATCAACATTACGGATGGCCAGCAGTCTGGGTGTGTCGGGTATTTGCTCGGCGTCACCCACCTGCATTCCGACCAGCGGGCTGTCTACCGTCACCAGCAACTCATGGATATCACCCTCAATACCATAGGTATCGGTGAAATAGGTCTTGGTGCGTGCGGGCGCGCCGGAAGTTTCACTCTTGTTTTCCGGTAACAGCCATTTACCGACCCCCAGAAAATACAAGATTCCAGCAGCTAACAATGCAAGACCAATGGGTGCCACGTCGAATAGCTCGAATTGGCCCAGTGTTTCGGCGCCTGGTGGTAAAGATGCATTAGATGTCTGGATCAGATCGTTCAGAAGAATTAACGGGGAAGAACCTACCATAGTGATGGTGCCGCCCATAATGGCACAAAAACCCATCGGCATTAACAACCGGGACAACGGTATCCGGGTACGCACAGAGATCCGCGAGACCACGGGCAAAAATAATGCGGTGGCGCCAACGTTTTGCATCAGGCTGGAAATTCCGCCGACCGTGCCGGAAATCAGCGGTACTATTTTGCGCGCTGTATTACCGCCAATACGTAAAATATAAGCAGCGACAACGGTCATTACGCCGGTGCGGTCGAGGCCGGCGCCGAGTATCATGACTGCGATGATAGACAGCACTGCGTTGGATGCAAAGCCATTGAATAATTGTTCGGTCGGTACCAGCCCCAGTAAACCCAGCAACACCATGACCGACAATGCCACCACGTCGACCCTGACGACTTCAAACACAAATAGGCCAATGGTGATAGTCAGTACGACCAGCACCAATAGCATGTCAGAGGTAAGCGTCAGGCTAGTTTCCATAGCTTGTTATCGTAACGTGGTAAGCGCCAAGGTCAAGTTTACTTCTGGCTGCATGTGCTAGTGCTCCATCCATGTGATAACTGCGAGTTCAGCGAGTTGGGAAGTGGCTGACCGTAAGATGCAACACGCAGGTAATGGCCCGGTCCTTGCCAAGTGATGCGGCACCTCTGAATCCGTGGTTATCACATGGATGGAGCACTAGTCATAAAGCCAACCTACACTCGCCTTTCAAACAGTAGATCCCGAACAGTGTGGCCAAGTCGTTCGCCACGTTGCTCGTATTTGGTGTGTGGCCGCCACTCTGGCCGCTCACAATAATCACCATTGTCAGACAGGTTCACAAAGTCCGGGCTCGTTTGCATCACTGCCAGCATGTGTTCTGCATAGGCCTGCCAGTCAGTGGCCAGGTGCAAGATTCCACCTGCTTTAATGCACCGGGCCAGCTGTTGGATAAATTCAGGCTGAATAATGCGGCGTTTATGGTGACGCTTTTTAGGCCAAGGGTCTGGAAAATATACCCGCACACCCGCCAGGCTGGCAGTTGCGATGCGCTGTTGCAGAAATGGTACAGCATCGACCCTGGCGATTCGGACATTGTCTATTTCATGATCCTTAAGCGCTAACAACAAATGGCCGACGCCCGGTTTGTGTACTTCGACACCGATGAAGTTTCGGTCTGCTTCGAGCTGGGCCATTTGCCAGCAGGCCTCGCCGTTACCAAAGCCAACTTCCAGGATGACATCCGCCAAGTGCGCAAATAGTTGCTCGAAATCAAGCAACCCGCCCCCGGCCTCAATGCCAAATTGGGGCCATAACTCATCCAGTGCGCGCTGCTGGGCGGGTGTCAGTCGGCCTTTGCGCAGAACGAAGCTGCGTATGGACTGCCTTGGCTTCAGTGTGCTGGTAGCACTGCGGCAGTATGTCCGAGTGCTGCAGGGTTGTTATAAAAATCAAAGAAAAAGTAGAAAATCAGACTGCATATGACCAGGGTTGCAAGCATCACCGGGGTGCCATAACGGAACCACACCCACGGTGTAATCGCCAGTGAAGGATCATTTTCACGCTTGGCCAGCCGTTCTGAAATCGTAACGATATAGACATTAGCAGTTGAGCCGATATGGGTGCCATTACCACCCATACCGACCCCGGCAGCCAGGGCCCACCATAAGGGCGTTACATTAATGCCCTGTGTTTCCATGCCCAGCAAAATGGGAATCATGGCGGCGGTAAAAGGAATATTGTCGATGGCTGCAGATAATACGGCCGCAACCCATAACAGCACCAACGTGGCGGTCAGCAGATCCTCTTGTACAAACGGAATAATGTATTGTCCCAGGTAGCGCAAAAAGCTGCTGTGCTCGACCCCACCAACGACAATAAATAAGGAGATAAAAAAGATTAACAATGGAATCTCAACGTCTTCCATCGCGTGGTCCATTTCAACGTGCCTGGCAATGAAAACCAGCAGGGTCAGGCCGACTGCTGACACCATCCAGGGTTCCC
>CAYZLS010000165.1:0-4921 GCA_964479355.1 uncultured Wenzhouxiangellaceae bacterium
TACACTAGGAGTCAATGACCAAATCTGACCAAATCAGACGTGCTCATGAAATATTGAGGCTAGTTTATATCGGCAAAAAGACGCGTCTTTTTCTTCAAGATCAAACCGCTACATGGTGGAAATGGAGTTATCCAATTTTTCCAGAAGTGCATTGTGGATGGGCCCACCAGTCCGCCCTAAAATCCCGTGATGCCGGACGGAACCAGCTCGGGTGTGATTTTTCTTATACCTTTCACTAGGTGCAGCAGCAATTGTGTCGCGCTAACCACGCCTAACAATGCCAAGCATCTCTAATTGATATGCAAGCCTCGAAGGCTTTATCCCCAGCATGCCGCCTTCAGATATGCATTTGTTGTCTTATTCTGTATTGAAATACTCTATTTTTCACCAACAGGGATTTTATCCGTCTGTTGAGTCCAACTGACCCTTCAAGCGGGTATACGCCTTGCCCAGATGCCAGGCACCCACTGCCCAGATAGCCAGGATCGGAATGTATACCCAGGCAATCTGAGCAATACCAAGGCCGGCACTATACAGGCCCTTGAATGACCAACTGGCGATGACATCACTGCCCCTGTACACCACCGTATCAATAAAATTCTTACTTTTGTATTTGCTTTCACGGTCAACAACCGTAAACAGCATCTCCTTGATCGGCCCTAGCAGACCGTAATTCAATGCCCGTTGTGCGATTTGCACACCCGCGAACAACACCAACCCCAACGAACTTCCCAACAAAGTAAACCCTGCTGCCAACAGGATTGGAGGCAGAATTGCTGTGCGTGGCATGCCGAGATAAATAACCAGACGAGAGATAATCAAAAACTGAAAGACGAAGGCCAACACCTGCACGATCAGGTCGAGGTAACTAAAAAATTGGGTACGCTCATTGAAGCCGATAATATTCTGATCGACCAGCACCGCGAGGCCGTTATATAAAAAGGTGGAAGTCAGATTGTGACTTAACATCAACAGACAGATCAGCAGCATGTATTTTGACTTGAATACATGTACCGCACCCTCCCAGATGCTGCCGCCAATGATGCTGACAAGCTGCTGTTGGCTTTTTTGACGCTCGGACTGCCCCAAAACAATCGCCAGGATGGTCGCCACCAGCAGGCAAGAAATCGCTATGGTCATGATCCCGCCAGAACCGATTTGAGCAACCCAGTTTGCAGTCAATAATGGTCCCAGAATTGCACCCAGACTGCCGCCGGCCATGATGCTGCCAAACAGTCGCTGGGCTTGATCCGGGTAGAAAATGTCGACCATGAAGCTCCAGAAAATCGACACCACAAATAAATTCAACACGCTCAGCCAGACATAAAAGCTGTATTGAATCCAGTCACCGGTCGCATCGCCTTTGAATGCAAACGTAAAAAAAATGAGGTTTGAGATGAAAAACAGGTAAATACCGGGAACAAAAAGACCGCGCCGCAGTTTTGCAACCAGCAGACCAAAAACAGGCACCAGCAGCAACATTGCCACGAATGTCGCGGTATACAACCAATGCAGATTCTCGGCGTGATTGGCTGCCACCGTGCCGCGAATCGGTCGCAGCATGAAATATCCTGCCAGAAGAAAAAAGAAATAAGCAAAAGCGAGCAGGAACCGTGGCCATTCACCCTGCCGGAGCTTAATCAGCTTAAGCAAAGGTCACCCGGAACCGGTGGTCACGGACTGCGGCGCGGTTAGTGATGTGGGCAACGTGAACGATCGAGCAAACCAAGATCACCCTCCTCAGCATATCGCCTTAGCCACTTGTAGCCGGTTTTACGGCTGACACCATAGCGTTGACACAAACTGGTCATATCCAATGAATCACTGCTGACCAAACGTACAAATTCTCTTCTCAAACCCACGGTATCCACCTCTTTCTAGGGCATTGTGTTCTCCATAGCTAAGGAACAATGCCATTAAGATAAGTGTTACCTATGTGTCCGAAGTGTTACCCATCTGTCCGGTCTATACACCATGGGGGCTCGGTCGTGACCGAATCCCCATGGGCGGGTTCATGATGTGTCCTGAGGTAAGACCCTGTACTCCCTTGGCGAGTCGAAGCCCTGTCCAAGTTTGCCTCGTGTCCCGCAATCGTAGTGAAATCCTTCATTGCTGCACAGAACTTTTGGATTAAGCGGGTCACTTCGAACTACGCGGCAGCGGTGATCATTGGCAAGGGCACGTGGATCAGGGCGCAGACAACGCGCAGCAATTCCATTTCAGCCACCACGACCGTGTCATCGGCCATGGCAGTTGCCAAGAGTGCCCTGACCAGTTTTTCTTTCCCGGTTGGATTGAGTTGGTCAAGTACCGGCAATGCCTTATCCAAGCTCTGGCACCAATCGTTGACCTGCGGCATACCAGTTTGTGAAGTTGTGCCCAGTGCCTCCCGGCCGGCCAGGTAGGCCCGTTCGATAGCCGCGCTATCTGGCTGACCATGCGTGGCTAAAATGGCAATGACTTCCAGTGCCACCACCTGGGTTTGTCGCAAAGACTTCTTACCTACCAATCGCACACGCTGTGGGTTTTCAGACTCCCACAGATGCTGAGAAATGAGATTTGCCAAGCAGTATTCGAACACATCGATATGGCCATCGGCTGCGTTCAGTGCCTTTACGGTGGTTAACACATCACTGACATAATCCGGTGGCCGGCGTTTGAGCGCTGGCAATGCAATTTCAAGTAAAGGCAATCGTTGCTCAGCCGCCAGTTCAGGTGCAGCGCTCAATAAACCACGCAGGCGGGATTCACTGTCCTCACCCATATGTTGGGCAACTGCCAATAGTTGTTTCTCACGAATTTCGCCAGTGCTATCCAATTGACAGTAAAACAAAACTTCGGTGGTCCATTCACTCGCGTGTGCTGCCCGCCTGATGGCTTCAGGTATGGACACCGCCAACGCCGCTGCCATAATTATCCTAGAAAAATCCGGATTGCCAATCTGATCTGCAATCTTACCGCTGTTAAACAAACCATCAGCTGGCTGTTCCTCAGCCTTGGTTTTTTTTGCAGCCACTGCGGCCTGGTTTTCACCCTCTCGCTGGATGTGTCTTGCGAACTGCTCAAGATCCTCAGCCTGGAAAGACTGATCGATTCTCTGGATTCGTTCAAGCAAGGGTGGGTGAGTGGAAAAAAGCCGGGCCCGCCCGCCATTGCCAAACAGCATGTGACTGACCTCTTCACTTTCAACATTCAGATATGACGCATCACTATAGACGGCTATTTTTTTGAGTGCCCCGGCAATGCCGTCTGGCTCACGAGTGAATTGCACCGCAGATGCATCGGCCAGGAATTCACGCTGCCGGGACACGGCGGATTTAATCCACCGGCCAAAAAACAGGCCGATATACCCCACCACCATGACCGCCACCGCAACCAGCATGATTGCATTGCCATTGCTGTTTTTTGAACGGCCCACGTAATACGAGCCATGCAATACACGGCGCCCGATAAGAGACAACATCAAAATCCCAAACAAAGCGCCCATGAGGCGGATATTGAGACGTATATCACCATTGAATATATGACTGAACTCGTGCGCAATCACGCCCTGTAATTCACTCCGGCTGAGCTTTTCCAGAGTCCCCCGGGTGACTGCTAACGCAGCGTCTGCAGGTGTAAACCCGGCGGCAAAGGCGTTGATGCCCGACTCCTGCTCAAGTATGTAAATTTCCGGTACGGGAATCCCGGATGCCAGCGCGATTTCTTCCACCACGTTGTACAGGCGGCGGCGTAACGGATCACGGGCATCGGCTTCAACCAGCACACCACCCAGATCACGCGCAACTTTGCCGCCACCGGAACGCAAGGCGGCGGTTTTAAACAGACTAGCCAATGCAATAACTGCTGCGGTGACCAAGGCGCCTGCCAGCAGCGTTGGCGCATTGGCTGTGAGTGACTGCAGACTGAATAAGGCCTGCTCCTGATCGGCATCCATCACTCCAAATGCAAACAACATGGCAAAATCAATGACTGCAATAATGATGATTACGGCGAGAATGAAGAGCAAGACCAGCCAACGACTTTGGCGTCGCGCCTGGTCTTGGTAAGCAAAAAAATTCAGAATGAAACCTGGGGTGCTTCGCGCTTGGTCTCGTCCTCTATCTCAAGCAATTCCGCCCGCAGGAAACTGAACCAGCCAGCGAAGAAGTTATTCGGGAATGATTCACGCAAGGTGTTGTACTGCATGACCGAATCGTTATACGCCTGGCGCGCGAAAGCGACCTTGTTCTCGGTGGTCGTCAGCTCTTCCGAGAGCTGCATCATATTCTGGTTGGCTTTCAAATCCGGGTAGGATTCGGACAGTGCAAACAGCCTGCCAAGTACCCCGGAAAGCCCCTGTTCCGCTTGCGCCAACTCCTTCATGGCCGCAGGATTTGAAGGATCCTTCGCAGCAGTTTTCAAGCCAGCTACGGCCGTGTTGCGCGCGGTGATGACCGCTTCGAGCGTTTCGCTCTCATGTTTCATGTAACCCTTGGCTGTTTCCACCAAGTTGGGTATCAGATCATGACGCCGGGTGAGTTGTACATCTATTTGAGCGAATGCGTTTTTGAATCGATTCCGGCCTGCGACCAACCGGTTGTAGATGGAGATCGCAAAAAAGACCGCGCCAACAATTACCGCAAGTACTATCCAACTCATTTTAACCTTCCTTTAATCCAGTCCTATCAGGCAGAAATTTTAGCAAAAAAACCGTCACGGTGAGTGTGCCTCTAGTCACTTGTTCAGCGGTTCATTTTCGCCCAGGAATCACGCAATGAAACTGTTCTGTTCAGTATTGGCCGGGTTGCGTCATGACTGTCGGGATCAAGCGTAAAATAGCCCACCCGCTCAAACTGGAAGAAATCTTCCGGCTTTGCGCTGGTAACGGCAGGTTCGACCACGGAATGAGGTAATATTTGCAAGGAATCAGGGTTCAGAA
>CAYZLS010000166.1:0-4912 GCA_964479355.1 uncultured Wenzhouxiangellaceae bacterium
ATAACTAATGGAACTTATATGAATCGCTTCTGTCCTATGCTTAGATCCCATGGCAGGAGTATTGAAATGCGTGTTGCACCCATCATCACCTTGAGCGCAGATGACCAGCAGACACTGGAAAAGTTGGCGCGATCTAATACTGCCAGTGTCCGACTGGCGCGCCGCATTGAACTTGCCATCTGGAATTGCATCTCTAACGGCCAGTGCACTCCCGATTTGGGCGGTAGCTTAACAACGACCGAAGCTGGTGCTGCCGTTCGGGAACGCCTCGGTGAGTATTACCTTTCACAGGTCGCTTATGGCTGATCTTGCCCGGCAGTGTCTGCGCATGGCACAGGCTGCGCCGGTTTACGAGCTGGCGCGGTGTACGCCCCTGGAATTGGCGGCAATCATTTCGGCAAGAATTGGCCACCAACTGTGGCTGAAGCGGGAAGATTTGCAAGTGACTTATTCTTTCAAGGTGCGCGGGGCGTACAACTGCATCCGGCAGTTAGATGTGGAGCAGCACAAACTCGGTGTGGTAGCCGCTTCTGCGGGTAACCACGCCCAGGGTGTGGCTTTGTCCGCACGCGAGCTAGGTATCAAGGCCACCATCTTCATGCCCTGTACCACCCCTGAAATCAAAGTCAGGGCGGTGGCAGACCTGGGTGCCAGAATTGAGCTGGTCGGTGATGACTACGATGCCGCCTGCGAACTGGCGCTTGAATTCAGTCGTATAACCGGCAGTTTCTTTGTACACCCATTTAACAATATGCAAGTCATCGCGGGGCAGGGCACGCTGGGTATCGAGATTACCGAGCAATTGCAGAGCCAGCCGGGCATTGTTTTTCTGCCCATTGGGGGTGGTGGTCTGGCTGCGGGTGTAGCTGCAACCATCAAGGCAATTTACCCGGAGACCCGGATTATCGGTGTCGAACCTGAAGATGCAGCCAGCATGCAGGCTGCATTGACGGCTGGACTGCCGGTGGATATCGGCGTCACCGGTATGTTTTCAGATGGTGTAGCGGTGCGCAAGGTGGGAGAAACCACTTTTGCGATGTGCCGTGAGTTGGTGGATGAAGTGATCACTGTCAGCGTTGATCAGGTCTGCGCTGCAGTAAAAGCAGTTTTTGAAGAACTGCGGGCGGTGGCAGAACCAGCTGGTGCGCTGGCCGTAGCGGGTGCGATCCAGTATGCCGCCTGGCACGCGAGCCGGATGGCCGGGTCTGTGGATCACGACGATTTACCTGCCGGCGACTGGGTTAGCGTCATCAGTGGTGCGAACGTCAATTTTGACCGCCTGGGACACGTGGTTGAACGTTGTGCCCTAGGTGAGGGTAATGAAGCGTTGCTGGCGGTCACGATTCCAGAAAATGCCGGTAGTTTTCTGGCTTTTTGTCGTGTACTGGGTGAATCCTCAGTGACCGAATTCAATTACCGGTTTGCCGGCAACGGCGCCGCCCATGTCTTCGTTGGGGTACGGCTGCAAGAGACATCAACTCATCTGCAGGCAAGGCTGAGCCAGGGTGGTTATCAGGTGACAGACTTATCCTCAAATGAAGTGGCCAAACTGCATTTGCGGCATTTGGTCGGTGGCCGTTTACCCTCCAGTGAAAGGGAACGATTGTATCGTTTTGAGTTTCCGGAGCGTCCCGGTGCGCTGCTGGAATTCCTCACTGTGCTTGCCGGACGCTGGTCAATCAGCTTGTTTCATTACCGCAACCACGCTGCTGCCAATGCCCGTATCTTGGCGGGTTTTCTGGTACCGCCAGAAGACGAGGAGGCTTTTCATCAGTTTCTGGAGGAAACCGGCTACCGGTTTACGGATGAAACAGATAACATCGCCTGCCGGGATTTTCTATCGGCTCCTGCCGCTTTGCTGGAACCATTAAAATCAGTGTTATAGGGCTGACGAGCCCAGTATAGAAAACACCAATATTCCTGAAGGAAACACCAGGGTGGGGAAGGTCTCTGGAGGGCCTACCTCACCCTGGTGTGGTGTGCGTGACTTTTAAGGGTTTATTTCGAAACCATCCTCATCCAGGTTAACAATCGGCATACCGAATGCTTCCAATTCCTCACGGATAGTGACTTCGTCACCGACGACCACAATGGCCATATTTTGTGGGGCAATCAGCTTATTGGACAGGGCATTGAGCGTTTTACGATCAGTTTCTCTGAGGATGTTGTTTTGTTGCGTGCGGTAATTCAGCGGCAGGTCGAAGCGCAGAATATTACCCAACAGGCCCAGCTTGCGGCCCGGGGTTTCATATTGCAGGGCATCACGCTGACCGATGGCGGAGCGCATGTAGTCGTATTCTTCTGTACTCATACCTTCTGCCTGATAGCTTTCCAGCTCTTTAAACACTTCAGTTAGTGAAGCTGCGGTGGCATCTTTGTTAACCTCGGTGGAAACCCGGAAGCTACCCAACTCCTGGCCACCGTTAAAGCTGCTATGGGCACCATAGGTATAGCCCTTGTCTCCACGCAGGTTCAGGTTGATGCGGCTGTTAAAAGTGCCACCGAGGATGAAGTTGGCCAGCCCTGCCTGATAGTACTCGCCCAGTGCGTCGTACTTGATTGAAGGTTGTGCTGTGCGCAGGCTTGATTGTGCTGCGCCTTCCTTGTTCACCAGGTACACGGTGCGGCCCTGGAATTCTGGCAGGGCTTCAATCGGCATCCGGTAAGCCTCATCAACCTGGAGCGTGGCGAAGCCTTCAAGGGCTGACATGATTTCGGCCTGTGGTAAACCTGCACTGATAGAAATGCCACTTAAGTGCGCCGGAAAATGGGCGCTATAGTAGGCTTTGATGTCATCCAGCGTAATGTTTTCCACTGTGGAGGGCAGGCCGCCACCCGGATAGGAAAGTGGATGTGTGGAGCCATATAACACCGATGAAATCGCACGGCCCGCCAGGCCTTGTACTGTCTTGCGTGAGGCCATTAAACCTTCAATAGCCTGGCTTTTTATACGCTTGAAATCTTCGTCGGTAAACGCGGGTTTAAGTATCCGCTCCAACATCAGTGACATGGCCTTATCGAGATTTTTGCTCAAGGTGTTGACCGTTACAGTGGTTTGGTACTGGCCGGTATTAACACTGACACTGGCACCGATGCGCTCCAGTTCTTCGGCAAATTCAGCGGCTGAATGATCCAGGGTCGCCTCGCCCATCAGGCTTCCCATCAGTGCGCTCAAACCAGCCTTGCCAGCGGGTTCATCACGCTGGCCAACAGTAAATACGGCCTGGATGGTAATGGTAGGGGTTTCCGAGTTGGGTACTGCCAGTACACGTACCTTATTGGCCAGTGTGGTATCCCAGATAGCGGGCAACTCCACGGCGGGGTTGATACCCGGTATTGGGTTCTGGCCGCGATCGAAATCATCATCGACCGGACGCAACGGTAGCTCGGAGCCCTGGTCGGCGAAGGACTCCGGAATGTTTCGCTCTAGTGCGTTGAAATTTTGTGCGGCGGCGGCGAGTTCCAGCTTGCCGTGGGGTACAACACTCAAAATGACAGCAGGTTTACCCGCAATGTATTGCTCAAAAACCCGCCTGACATCTTCAGTTTCAACATTCAGGTAACGCTGAATTTCTTCACCGATACCAGCCGGGCTACCCGTATAGGTCTGGAATGCGGCGAGTGTAGAGACTTTTCCCCTGACACTCTGCAGGCCGAAAACGCGGCCCGACTCATACTGTGCCTTAAATTTCTGCAGGTCGTCTGCACTGACCTCACGCTTGGCAAACTCTGCCAGGGTCTCGCGCACGGCGGTTTCCATTTCGGCCAGCGTTTCACCGAAACCCGGATTCTGAACTACGATAAACATCATTGAGCAGGCCAATTCGCGGCAATTGTGATTGACAGTGGCCTGTACCGCCCGGCCTGTCTGGACCAGGCGTTGGTATAACAATGAAGCCTGTCCCTGGCCTATGATCTTGGCCGCGGCATCCAGCGGTGCCTCATCTGCATGGGTGCTGTATACGGTTGGAATTAGCAACACCAGGGCCGGCAGGTGGATATTGTCTTCTAGGGTAATATAGCGGTCGGTATCCAGTTTGCCTGGGTGCTTAGGCAGGTTTTCAACCGCTGGACCGGCCGCGATGGGACCGAAATATTGCTTGACCAGTTTCAGGGTCTTTAGCGCATCGACATCGCCACCGATGGTTAAGGCCGCATTATTGGGTCCATACCAGCGCAGGAAAAAGCGCTTCAGATCATTTACATCTGCCCGATCGAGATCTTCCAGCCAGCCGATGGTTGGCCAGGAGTAAGGGTGGCCTTCAGCGTACATCGCTTTATTGACGGTTTCCCAGACCCGGCCATAGGGGCGGTTATCATAGCTCTGGCCACGCTCGTTTTTGACGGTTTCGCGTTGAATCTCAAATTTTTCTTGGGTGACGGCATCCAGCAAAAAACCCATCCGGTCTGCTTCCAACCACAGGGCAATCTCCAGTTGATTAACTGGCAGGGTTTCAAAGTAATTGGTGCGGTCACTATTGGTTGAACCGTTTAATGTGCCACCGGCGTTGGAGACAATCTTGGAATGCTCATCGTCCGCCACATTTTCAGAGCCCTGAAACATCATGTGCTCAAAGAAATGAGCAAAACCCGAACGCCCGACCTGTTCACGGTTGGAACCCACATGATAGGTCACATCCACGTGTACCAGGGGGTCAGAGTGATCTTCATGTAACACCACCGTCAAGCCGTTGGCCAACCGGTATTTGGCATACGGTATGGCGATACCACTGTCATCGCCCTTGAACTCCTCAACCAGTGTAACGCCTGCAGGTAGTGTGGCAGGTTTGCCTGTCGATTCGGCAAGTTGGGTGGATTCGTTATTACAAGCTGCCAATGACAGCAAGAACAGTAGCGTAATCAATTTTTTCACGTGGTTTTCCATGAGTTGCTAAGAAACAGGGCGGGAATT
>CAYZLS010000167.1:0-4904 GCA_964479355.1 uncultured Wenzhouxiangellaceae bacterium
TCCGGTGGTATATACAGGTTGTGAGGGATTTCAGTGACCGGTTGCCCTTGCACCAGGGCAAAGGGCATTTCTTTTTGTTGGGCCGAACCGACATCGGTTGGCTGGGTTTTATGGCTTACAGATTCCATTCACAAGAAGTCTATCACGCCGCGACCGCGACGCAGGATTTTGGGTTGACCACTGGTCAGGTCTACCAGTGTTGTAGGCTCTAACGGACAGAAGCCGGCGTCTACAAATAAATCCACCTGCCCATAGACCTCATCGTAAAGGTCTTCACTATCCACTATTTTTTCATCCGGATCAGGCAGGATCAAAGAAGAACTCAACAATGGTTCATCCAACACTTTCAGTAGTCTCTGTACTACAGGATGATCGGGAATTCGAACCCCAATGGTGCGGCGATTATCCCTTTGGGCGCTGCGTGGAACATTGCTGCTTGCTTCCAAAATGAAGGTATAAGGCCCAGGTGTCAGTTGGCGGATCAGACGGTAATCGGAATTGTGTAAATTAGCCAGTTTGCTGATATCAGATAGGCTGCGGCAGCAATAGGTAAAGTGATGGTGGCGTTTGAGTTCACGCAAGCGAATGACGCGGTCACGGGCCCGACGATTATTGGAACGCCAGCCTAATGCATAGCCAGAATCGGTTGGGTATGCAATCAACCCGCCACGAATGATTACGCCCGCAATGTGATTCAACTGGCGGGGCTTGGGTCCGTGGCTTAATATTTCGATGCGCTCGCTCATTAATGGGTAATTTTACCCGTGTCCGGTAGTCACGACCACCCGGGGCTTTAAATGAACTGTTCACGCTGACTAAACATGCGCTCATCGGTGCTACATACTAAGGTACACTGCCGATGGAGGAAATATTTATGATGTGGTATGTCATTTTTGCCCAGGACACCGAAGACAGTCTTGCGGCCCGGAAAAATGCACGGTCTGAGCACCTTGAACGCTTGCAAGATTTGGTGAATCAGGGTCGATTGCTGGTGGCTGGACCCATGCCGGCGATTGATGTTGTTGATCCCGGCCCTGCCGGATTCACCGGCTCGATGATCGTGGCGGAATTTGACTCACTGCAGGCGGCACAGCAATGGGCTGAAGCAGATCCATATGTGGCCGCTGGTGTATACAATACCGTCGATGTCCGACCGTTCAAAAGGGTGCTTTAGCCACTGTCATGGAAACAAAATGAGCTACGTTATATGACCACAAAACGGGTTGAACAAATTCGGGCCCTGTTACAGGCCGCATTTGAGCCTGAAGCGCTGGAAGTAATAGACGAAGGTCATCTGCACATCGGTCATGCGGGCGCAAAAAGCGGTCTGGGCCATTTCCGCGTCACGATTCTCAGCGCGCATTTTAATGACATGAGGGTGCTGGCCCGCCATCGTGCGATCTACGCTGCCCTAGGTGACTTGATGCGGACCGATATTCATGCACTGACGATCGATGCGGTCGCTAGTGCTAAATCGTAAACTACAAGGGTCTGTTAACGCTTACTAGGCCCAAGTTATTGCGGTAATTCTACCGGCTCAGGCGCTTGCCAGCCTGCGGCCCTGTGTTCGACGATTACCGTTGTATCAATACCGCCCCGGACATTAAAAATTGCGCTTAGACGAATAAAGCGGGGTTTTAAGGTCGAGACCAGATCATTAAGGATTTCATTGGTGACCGCTTCATGAAATGCACCATCGTTGCGAAAGCTCCAGATGTATATTTTAAGTGACTTCAGTTCTACACATTGCTGGTCCGGAATATACTCCAGCAACAAAGTGGCGAAGTCAGGTTGACCGGTCTTGGGACACAAACAGGTAAACTCCGGCATGCGGATTCGAATGGTATAATCACGGGCAGGTTCGGGGTTTGGAAACAGTTCCAGTTCCCGACTGGGTTGGGTCGCCATAACAATACTCCCGAAAACAATAATTGGATGGGAACTTTACTCATCTCTGACCACAGATTCAAATTATGCGACTAACTGCAATAAAGCTTGCTGGCTTCAAATCTTTTGTAGATTCGACCACTTTTAGTGCACCCACTAACTTGACCGGGATTGTCGGGCCCAATGGTTGTGGCAAGTCCAACATTATTGACGCGGTTCGCTGGGTGATGGGTGAAGGTTCGGCCAAAGTCTTACGTGGCGAATCCATGGCAGATGTGATTTTTTCAGGCTCGAGTAGTCGTAAACCTGTCGGTACTGCCACTGTTGAGCTGATGTTTGATAATTCAGATGGTCAGATTGCAGGAGAGTTTGCCGCTTACAGTGAAATTTCAGTCAAACGCCAGGTTGGCAGAGATGGAATTTCTCACTACTTGATCAATGGCAGCCGTTGTCGGCGCAAAGACGTCCGCGACCTGTTTCTGGGCACTGGCTTGGGATCCAAAAGCTATTCCATCATCGAGCAGGGCATGATTTCCCAAATTGTCGATGCAGGCCCGGATGATATCCGCTCGCACCTCGAAGAAGCAGCTGGAATCTCACGCTACAAGGAACGCCGCAAGGAGACTGAGCGCCGCATCGCTCACACGTGTGAAAACCTTGAGCGACTGGCAGACCTGCGGCAGGAAATTGCGAGTCATCTGGGCCGCCTGAAACGACAGGCAAACGCTGCAGTACGTTACCGCAAATTAAAAATTGAACAACGCGAACTGGAATCCAGATTGCTGACCCTGCAGTGGGCCGCACTGCAAAAAGATGCGAATATCGGGCGGGCTGGATTGACGGTTCAGGAAACTGCCAGGCAGGAACGTCTGGCGGAGCAGCGTGCTATTGAGTTGCGGATGGAAAAACTTCACGAACAGCAGGCCAAAGACAGTGAAGCATTTAACCAGGTACAAGGGGAGTTGTACTCGGTAGGCAGTGATATCGCCAGGCTCGAACAGAGCATTGAACACAGCCGGGAAATGTGGGCCCGGCAACAAAAGGAATTTGAGGAAACTTCCAGCGCCCTGCAAGACATGGAACAACATATGGCGCTTGACCGCACCCAAGTTGAAGACCTGACGTTGCGCCTGGCGGAAATTGAACCAAAGCTGGAGCAGGCCACGCTGGAAGAAAGTGTTGCAGATACTGCAACGCAGGTAGCCGATGACGAGGTTCAAAGCTGGCAGGAAAGCTTGCAGACACACCGGCTTGAGGGTAATGAACTGAATCGCAAGGCGGATAGTCTGCGTGCCACCATCGAGATGCTGGATGATCGTACGCAGGCTGGTACCACCCGTCTGGAATCACTTGCCGGAGAAACTGAAGGGGCCGATACAAGTGCTTTGAGCCAGGAAGTTGTGACCCTCACCGCACGTGTAAAAGTGATGGCCAGCGAATTAACTGATCGGCAAAAATTGTTGGACAGCAAACACATTGAACTGGATGACCGGCGCCATAGTTTGCGGAAAAGTACTTTGAAGCAGCACGAGATACAAGGGAAAATCAACCGCTGTGAAGGCCGACTAGAGTCACTCAAGGCATTGCAGCAGGTAGCGCGCGAAGATGGTGGCGAAGTCACCTGGCTGGCATCCAATAAGCTGGCATCTGCACCACGTTTGCTTGAGCGCCTAGAGGTTCATAGCGGTTGGGAGGCAGCAGTGGAAACCGTACTGGGTTTCTGGCTTGATGCTGTGTTGGTTGAAGATTCGGCTGCATTATCTGCGGGGCTGGGCGAGCTAACCCGGGATGAGGACGGTGGTGTTGAGTTAACACTGCTGGGCAGGCAATCCACGGCAATCAAGGTTGTTAGCGGAAGTCTGGCTGAAAAAGTTGTGGGCCCGGATCTTATAATTGAACAACTCAACCGGGTGCAGACCGCGGAATCATTGGAAGAAGCACGTACAGCGATCAATGGTCTGGGTTCTCATGCCTCTGTGATTACCGCTGCCGGTCAGTGGTTGGGTACCGGTTGGGCCCGGGTCGCGGGTAGCCTGTCAGGTCAAGCGGGTAAGTTAGGACGAAAACAGGAGATTGCCAGCTTGCAGGAAGACGCCACTGAACTCAGGGAGCAATGGTCAGCCCTGCGGAAAAGCAACCAGAGTGGAGCCGAAACACTGCCAGCCATGGAACAGGCGATCGTTAAATTACAACAAGGGGTTAATGCTTTACATAGAAGCGGTGCAGAATTGCACAGCCGGTTGGCAGCAGGTCGAGCCAGGATCGATGACCTCGACGTCAGACAAAAGCAGATCGCTGAAGAAGTTGCCGCATTACAGCAGCAACGCAATACGGACCAGTCTCAAATCAAGGCGTCACGTGGCGAACTCGCCGGGGTGCTCGATGAGATGGCCGGAGTTGACAAGCAACGTACCGTGCTCGAAAAACAACGACGTTCGCTGCTTGCGAGCAGGGATAAGGCCCGTGGCCATGCTCGGGAGGTGCGTAACCAGCGGCATGAACTGGCATTGAAAGCCGAATCATGGCGCGCCAGCCTTGAGTCATTACGCCAATCCTTGCAGAGAATGGACAGCCAGTTCGCACAGTTACAACAGCGTTACCAGGACCTGGGTTCGTTGCTGGCCCAAAAAGAAGATCCGAAGGAAACTCACCAGGCAGCAATGGATAGCTTGTTACAAAAACGGATTGAGGTGGAGCAGCAACTGGGGATAGCAAGGGGTAAGCTGCAACAACTTGAAGAGGACTACCGGCAACTGGACGCCGACAGACAAACTTGTGTAGGGGCAGTTGAAACCATCCGCGAGTCGCTGGAAAGGGCGCGTCTGCAGCAGCAGGAAGTAGAACTGAATGCTCGCAGCTTGCAACGGCTGGTGGAGAAAATGGACCAGGATGTGGTGGAACTAGCAAAATCCCTGCCGGATGATGCGAAATCAGAGGACTGGCAGGAAGATCTTGAGAAGCTGGCATTACGGATAAGCCGGCTGGAACCGGTCAACCTGGCGGCGATCACCGAGTAC
>CAYZLS010000168.1:0-4877 GCA_964479355.1 uncultured Wenzhouxiangellaceae bacterium
ATGAACCTAGCAGCCCTTTGGAAGCGATCTTCGGGGATTTGGCTTCTAACCTTGTAGTAATGCTCTTTGCAATGTCGTGTTTGGTGCTTTGCAAGCAGAGTTTGGATGGCCCTCCAATTTTCTCGAAGGGATTCGAATGTTTTTATTAAGTCAGGATTTGAATCTGCCAATATCGAGGTTTTAGGCTTCAAATGGAAGAATACAGCACCGCTACCCAGGAAAGGTTCAACGTAATTCTTGAAGTCCTTAGCAAGCAAGTCTGGGTGATTTGAATAAAGCCACCTTTTGCCTCCTGCCCACTTCAGAAATGGAAGGACAATTTCACTCATGTCGCTTTAAATAGCTCGCACAAATTTTCTAATTCCCTAAGTTGTCGGATCATTGTGGTCCACAAAACATCGTGTCTTTTTCACAAATAGAGAAACAACTAACAAATACTGGCCCACGGCCTTTGTGGTTACCGATTCCCTGTTTTTTCAAAGCTAATCCGAAGTTTATAGTATTTCGACATATATTTTAGCTTTACCTTACATATTGGGAACTTTGTTAAAACAGGTAATAGCAGTCTTTTTATTTAGAGCGTCATCTTCACCTGCCGTAGCCAGGCGATCCGTGTGCCGGGTCTTAACCAGCGTTCGCCGGACTCCGGCACGATTTCCCCCGCCAGCACTTTCAGCAGCGTGGTTTTGCCGGCGCCGTTGCGGCCCAGCAGGCCGATCCGGTCGCCCCTGGAAATACCGAAATCCACGCCGTCCAGCAAGGCCAGGTTTCCGTAGTGCAAAGAGGCGGTTTTGAGACGTAACAAGGGCATATGGCTGGCTGCAGGCAAGTGAGGCAGCGCATTTTACGCCCAGGAGGGATATTTGTCGTTGTTTTGTACGGAGTAAGCGGAGGATGTACTGTCTTTACTCTTTGTTTTTTTAGGGATGATCTATAATCTTTCTTTGAATCCAGGCGCTTCAGTAAAATTTAATGGCAGCTCACCGAAACTTCAATTTCAAGCTATCCCCGACTTATTGCCGTGCACCGCTTATTCTTCGTGAGCGTTTACAAGACCTGATCGTCTCGTGTTCAGATCATAAAGTGATCTTTATCACTGCCCCTGCAGGGTACGGAAAAACGATCTTCATGACTCAATGGTATGAGTGTCTTCGTTCCAAAGACAAGGCGTGCGTTTGGTTAACCCTGGAAAAGTCTGACAGTGATCGAATTTGCTTTATCAACTCCATATTAACCTCTTTACGCACGGTAAACGCCAAAGTTGGCGGCTACACTCAACAACTCCTGCAGGCCCAGATTGAACCTGACCTGGATGAAATTCTAAATCACCTTAGCGGTGACTTTTGCAGGTTGGAGGCTGAAACCACCTTCTTCATAGATGAATATGACTGGGTCGATGCACCCGGCATAAACGGGATCGTTGAGAGCTTGCTCCGACACACCCCGCCGGAAATAAAATTCGTGATCGCGGCACGCAAGCAGCCCGATTTGCCCATGGCAAGGCTACGCTTGCAAAACGAATCCAGGACCATATCAATCGATAACCTGCGGTTTTCCGCCGCCGAGGCATTGCAATTTTTTAACGATATTCATGACTTGCAGCTACCGGATGGTGACGTTCAGGTACTCATCGATAAAACGGAAGGCTGGATAGCCGGTTTGCAACTGGTCATGCTGGCAGTAAGGGAACGTGAATCACACAGGGAACTGATCAATGCTTTGAGCGGTGAATTCAAGGATGTCGCCGACTATCTGGCAGGTGACGTACTGGAGCAGCAACCCAAAGCCATTCAGCAATTTCTGATAAAGACATCCATTCTGAGCAAGTTGAATGCAGAATTGTGTGAGTTGCTGACGGATCGTCACGACAGCCAGAATCTACTGGAAGAATTGGAATCCGCAAACCTCTTTCTCACGCCGGTTGACGAATCACGAAGATGGTATCGCTACCATCAGTTGTTTCGTGAGTTTTTACTCTCGGTGTTGCGTAAAACCGATGACATTGACGAACTGGACCTGTATCGCCGGGCGAGTATCTGGTATGAACAAAACGGCATGCCGTCGGAAGCGGTGCAATATGCGTTATCTGCACAAGACGGCGAAAGAGTGTCCATTCTTGTCGAGACATTCGCTGAACAAATGATCCAGCATGGAAAGGTCCGACAGGTAATAGATTGGATTTACATGCTCCCGCCTGCATTTGCAATGTCCCGGGTCCGTTTGTCCATGGTCCAGGTGTGGGCATTATTCCACCTGGGATGGATAAACCAGGGGCGGGCCATATTAAAAAAAGCAAAAGAACAGGTTGATGCGGGTGCGCTGAGTAATTATCACAAGAAGGAATATAACCGGTCGCGTTTTGACACCGAATGCCTGACGCTCGAAGCGTGTCTTGCATCGGCAGGCGAAGACGCGGAGATGATCCGAACGTTGATTTCGAAACCGCAACCGATGTCTGATCGTTTTGCTTTTCTTTCCGGTACTTATGCAAACGGGTTGGCGGCGGGCAGTTATTCCATCGGGGAGTTTGACCGAACGACTGAACTCGCGAAACAGGGATTCGCGTTGTTATCAACCGCAGATTCCTCGTACGGAATGATTTTTTCCACTTGCCTGATGGGTCTGGTTGCAATGACGCGTGGGCATGTCGCCGAGGCAATGTACCATTTCAGACGAGCAGAAAACTTCGCACTGGCTGATACTGGTGTCAGCTCATATATTTGTGGCCTGGCAAGGTTGCTTAAAGGCATTGTTCATTATCTGCATTTTGAGTTAGAGGATGCCAATCGACTGCTGATCGAGAATCTTCCCCTGGTGACGGGCTGCGGTTACGTTGAGATCTGGCGCATGGCAAACCTTGCACGTGCGCGGATACTTGCGACAGAACGATCCTGGAAACAGGCGGAAGAAGTCCTCAAGCGAGGCATTCTGGATCAACGACAGGAGTGGCTGAATCGGTCTCTGCCATTGGTGACTGATGAGCGGGTGAGAAATCTAATCAACGCGAGAGACATTGAATCAGCGGCGAGACGGGCATTGCAGTCCGGCTTATCCCTGACTGAACCGCTTACGGCGCCGGATAGTTGGCAACGTGAAATCTGTATTCCAATTCGAATCCAGGCACGCCTGTTCCTGGCGCGGGATTTCCCGGAACTGGCATTGGTATGCACTGAATCCATTCGGGAACTGGCTCTGGCATCTGAAAGAAAAATCAGATTTATCGAAATTTCGGTTCTTGAATCGTTGGTACTAACGGCAATGGGCCAAGGTGAGCAAGCTCATATCCGTATGTTGGAGGCAATCGAGGAAGCAAGAGAGGAAGGCATTATTGCGCCATTTATCGAAGAAGGTGCAGGTTTTACCGCCCAGCTTGACACACTGATGGCAAGTATATCCGACAAGACAGCCCTTGAGTTTCTGAAAAAAATTGAAGCGGGTATTAATTCAGCCAGGGATGAGTTCGATACCACACAGGACAGGTTGTCCGGCAAACAGCACCACCTGACCGCACGCGAACTCGATGTCCTGAAACTTCTTGCTGAAGGTGAGGAGAACAGGGAAATTGCGTCGCAGCTCTCCGTATCGGAAAACACCGTGAAGTGGCATGTGCGTAACATTCTCGAGAAATTTTGTGCAGAAAACCGCATGAAAGCCGTGCTCGCGGCAAAAGAAGAGGGCTATATTTAAATCTTGACCATCCTGGACGCCCGTCCCGTTTCATCCAACAAACCATTTCGATCTTGTGATCAACCCCATCCTTTATGATGGGTTTCCCTGCAAACCTTAGCCCATCATTATGGGTCGGGTTCAAACGCCAGATTACTGTTATGGTTTTCGCATAATTAATTTCCCCGGTAACTAAAAAATCAACACTCGGGCATTGCCGGATAACCGGCCGAGGAGAAAAACATGGCAGAAAATATAAGAGCACCACTCGCAATCATCATTTTGGCCGTATTTTTTGCAGGCTTCCTGCTGCCGGAAATGGCGACTGCAGAGGAAGACCGTAGCGCCAGTGTCTTGGAAGAAGTCACTGTAATCGCACGCCGACGGGAAGAAAACTTGCAGGATATCCCCGATGCCGTTACCGTTTTTTCCGCAGGAGTGATAGAAGACGCGGGCATAGGAACAATAGGTGATGCACTGGCATTGACGCCGAGTGTCGATATCCGGAACGATCAGCAGCCGGGTGTTTTCACCATGACGGTCCGCGGTGTCAGCACGGTACGCAACGGTCAGCCTCCGGTGGCTTTTGTCATGGATGGCGTCACGCTACCCGGTTCGAATGCAATTACTCAGGACTTATACGATGTTGAACGCATTGAAATCTTAAAGGGGCCGCAGGGCGCACTGTATGGTCGTAACTCCATTGGCGGCGCCATCAACATCGTCACCAAACAGCCGAGTAATGAAATGGAAGGCAAATTAAGCATCCGTGCTGCGAACGGCGATGATTATACCTTTCAGGGCATGCTATCCGGCCCGATTGCGGAGGATACAGTGTTGTTCAGGGTCAGTGCGTTTTACCACGACAAAAAGGGTTTGTTGGATAACGTGACGCTGAACGACGAAGCAGACTGGGAGGAAACATCGGCAATCCGGGGTAAGTTACTATGGCAGATCAATGAAAATGTGAGTGTTGACATAAGGGCTTCCTACCATGACTCCGAACAGGGCAGCACCTACTATGTTCCTTTGGGGATTGCCATGCCTCTCGGCCCGGCCCTGCCCCTGAACACCACGACTGGCACGATTCAGGGTGACCATCCCAGCATGGCAGACGTGGAAATGAAAGATTTTGCGTTAAAGGTCGACTGGGATACTGATTACGGAAGTTTTACCTCTATCAGTTCCTATAATGATCTGCAGGAAATAAA
>CAYZLS010000169.1:0-4865 GCA_964479355.1 uncultured Wenzhouxiangellaceae bacterium
TCCTAAACAGATATCATTAAGCATAGACTGTCCCGTAAGGTCTGACATATCTACAGTGCTGCGAATGGCTTCGGGTGTGCCGATTCCTGCACCTCGCGGATCTCCACAGGGTCCGAACCAGTGATTTTGCGGTGCGCCCGTAGTTCGGGTGCGCATGCCACAATAACTGGTACCATTCACGGTCGCGCCAAGGATATGGTTCTAGAAGGTGATATCCGCACTCACAACGGCGGCAGTGAGGTGGTGTGACATGCGTTCGAGAATATCCAGTACCACGGATACATCATGATCAGCATAGACTACGATGACCTGGAGCGGGCCGAACAGCTCCGTGGTCACAATGTCGAAATGATCAGCTGCCACTGCTTTTAGCGGGATCTGGACAGCGGTGGCCTGGTAGGCACCATAGCAGTCCGGAATGTTATGGCCTTGCAGTGGCTGCCCACCAAACAACAGGTGGCGCCCGGTATGGCTAAAACAGCATCGATATGTGACTGAATCTGCTGGTTGTCCCAGCTATACTCTGGTACCAAATGGTACCACCGGAACTCGGTATCGAGAGCATATTTTCATGGTCTCAGAAACTTCGTTCTCATCATTCAAAAAGCAAACTGTGTCCGGGTTCTTCCCTGTGTGCCAGGATTCATCACCTGAGTGATGTTCACGCACAGATAAATTGCTGCTGAGCCGCTTCCCAAAAAGCGCTGACAACTCTGCTATTGCACTATTCAGATTCTTGGTCACTCGACTTGCTTCCACTGAATCACTCGTTGATGGGTAACATCAATTTTGTTCGATCAATGATCTTTCCACCTTTAATCACCTTATTAATCTTTCGCGCATTTCTGATATCAACACTCGGGTCCGCATCCAACAACAGCATGTCAGCAATCTTTCCTACCTCGATAGAGCCCATGTCTTCTTCTTTGCCCAGGAAGACAGCCCCGTTCAAAGTTGCGATACGAATGATGTCCTGCGGCGGAATGCCTGCATCGGACAACAACTCCAGTTCCCGGTGCAATGCCGGCCCTGTGGTCTGGTCGGTTCCTGCGACCATGATGGCGCCGCCATCATGCAGCTTGAATATGTTTTCCTGTGCAATCGTGGTCATGATTTTCATCCACCATGTCCATTTTCGCTGCTGGTACTCGGCGCGTTTTTCTGTTTTCAGAATTTCAATTTCTTCTGCTGTCAGTGTTGCCTGGTAAAGCGCCTCGTCCAGGTATTCGGGGTGTTCCGCGAGGCGACTGTAGTTTTCGCCAATGGTCAATGTCGTCACCATGGGAATTTTTTTGACGCCCATCAGATTAACAAAAGAATCTGAGACCGGCCCCTGGATGATGGGGTGGGCCAGGGTATCAACACCGGCAAAAATCGCCTGGCGTGCCCGGATCTCATTTGAAACATGTGCCGTGGTGCGGATGCCACGATCATTGTAATACTCGATAATATGTTGCATCAGTTCTACAGGAAGAATGGGGATCATGGGTCGTGAACCCCAACCACGCTCTTCAAAAGTGAGTTTCAAAACATCAGGCTCGTGTGCAATGTGGGTGTCCAGTAGTGGCTTGGCCTCTGGCCAGCTGTCCACCAGCGTGGCGAAATCATTGCTGCCATGGCTGCCGGGATAAGTCACAATGCCACCCGTGGCGAATATACGTGGACTCACCAAATTACCAAGTCGTTCGTCATTTCTCATTCCAATGATGTACTCAGGCACATTACCCGCATCGTACAAAGAGGTGACACCTGAAAAGAGATAACTGTGTAAGGCTCTTACGCCTCTTGCCCGGCTTTCATCGATGACAACCAAACCTTCCGGCGTGACCTCCGCACCGCCTTGCAAATGAATATGCATGTCCATCAGACCTGGTATCAGGTATTTTCCGCTGCCGTCAATACGCTGAGCGTTTCTCGGCGCATCAATTGCTGTCCTTGCGACTGCAATGATTCGATCATCTTCGACCAAAACGGAAACGCCGGTAACCGGGGCATGTCCTGTTCCGTCAATCAGCGTGACATTTTCGATCAGCAAGCTACTGGCAGATGCCAGTGATGCGCTGGCAAGCAGGCCGCTTGAGACAATTGCTCTCAACAAAAAAGTGGTGATTTTAGTATTCACTAATTTTCCAGATTTATTCAGAATGTTTGAAGATAACGCCATCTCTCATGATGAAATACAAATCGAGTACCGAATTGATGTCGTCAAGTGGGCTCATCGGCATCGCAACTATATCGGCAGCTTTGCCGGGTTCAAGCGAACCGACTTTATCAGCGATACCCGCTGCCTGAGCCGCGCCAATGGTGCCCGCAACAAGAGATTCCATTTGCGTCATACCGGCATCCACATATTCTACGAATTCATTGGCATTTTCACCATGTGGTGAAACACCGGAATCAGTCCCCAGAGCGATGTTGACACCCATGCTGTGCGCCAGTCGGGTCATGTCCTTGGGTTGCCTTCCCAAACGCAGGAGTTTTGCCATGATGGGTGGTGGCATATTTCGGAACGGGCCTTGTTTCATTTTTTCCGGTGTGTCGCCCACTGCGGTTATCGGATAAACCGTGGGGATCATCCAGGCCCCGGTTTCATTGAATACCTTCATGGTGCTCTTGTCTGCCCACATAGAGTGTTCTATTGAGTCGAATCCGGCGCGCAGTGCTGCCTCTATACCCTCTTTTTCATGCGCATGTGCCGTGACTTTACGCCCAAGCGCATGTGCGGTTTCCGCGATGGCGCGTAACTCATCATCGGTAAACTGTTGACCCGTTCCAGTCGCCGTTTCGCTCAGCACACCACCTGTTACCGTGACCTTGATGACATCGGCACCACGCTTAACCTGCCGTCTTACGGCGGCGCGACAGCCATCTGCTCCATCACAGACACCGGTGGAAGGAATGACATCCAGTATTTCCTGCCTGAATCCGTGTACATCACCGTGCCCGCCGGTTGGTGTGATGGCATCACCGGCGACCAGAATTTTGGGGCCATCGATCTTTCCTGCTTTGATAGCATCACGAAGCGCAAATACTGAATCGCCTCTTGATCCGAGATCACGAACCGTAGTGAACCCGCCCTGCAATGTCCGACGGGCATACATTTGGGCTGTCAGGGCATTGTCCGCATCAGAGTTGGTCACCGCGGCCCCTTTCCGATCGTTACCCGCCTGGAACGCCAGGTGCACATGCAGATCGATAAAACCTGGCATGACGAACTGATCAGACAAATCGATCATTCGCACTTTGCCTTCTGCTTCTATGTCTTCGGCCTGAATGAATCCATCGTGGATTTCAGTGATGCGCCCCTGCTGCAAGATAATGCTTTTGCGGCTTTGCGGCGCCTTTCCGGGGACTACCAGCAAAGTACCGGCGTGAATAATGGTGGTGCCCTGTGGTACCGAGTACTCGGGTACTTTGTAGTAATCTGATGCCTGTGCTGCGTTGCTGAACACAAGCACAAGTACAGAAGCGAAGCAAAACCTTAGTACTGCGTATTTCTGAGATCTTTTCTGTTCCATTTTTCTATTCACTCTATTGGACGATGAAGCATTTCGCCATACCGTGAAGAACACTAAATAATTCGGTGATAAAAAAAGGACAGCCACCATTGCAAGGTGACTGTCCTCGGATTTCACTTACCAGCAAAGCAGGCTACAAAATGCCTGCCAGGATCAGCCTTTACCGACCAAAACCCTTGGTGAACTGCACACCAACCGTTCTTGGACGATTGGTCACTTTACTTGTGGGTTGTCCGTTGCCAGTACTGAGCATCAAATCGCCATCCTCATTGAATATATTTTCAATGAACAAAGTTACATCAAAGTCCAAAGCGTTATTATAGAAATTGGCGCGTGCATTGAAGATGGAATAGGAATCCTGATAACGATTGTTTCCGTTGCTAGGATTCAATTGAGTGAACGAGTCATCCGTGTAATTTCCTTCAAAACGAAATGCACCATTCCAACCTGGAACTGGCAGGATGTAATTGTATTGCGCAATGAACGAAGCTGTCATTTCCGGCACACGGGGCAGTTGGTCACCCGCTTTGCCACTGGCCACGAAAGTGGTAGTCACCTGATCCTCTGTCAGTTCATGCTTGGACAAATAAGTCAAAGACGCCATGAGATCGAAATTATCGGTAATCGACGAACTTAATTCGACTTCAATGCCCTGAACTTCAGCTGTGCCTGCGTTGCCAATGAATCCAAACGCACCGGTCGCGTCCTGACCTGAGACCTGTAAATTATCCCATTCCATCAGGAAGGCAGACACATTCAATGTGACACGCCCATCATTCAGATAGGACTTGACGCCCAATTCGTAATTCACCAGTTCGTCACTTGCGAACTCTTCTGGTATCAAAATTTGGCCAATTCCGCGGTTATTGGTACCACCAAGTCGGAAACCATTTGCTCGAATACCATAGAGAGTGACGTCTTCAGAAGCATGCCAAGCAAGTGCGATCTTCCATGGCATTTCTTCGTCATTCAGATAGTTGACGCTCCAAGGCGTTGCGCCATCCGGTGTAGATGAATCCGGTGGGTTAGGCGCGAAGGCTGCAAACTGGAATACAGAGCGACCTTCCTCCCTTTGTTTGACCTCAAAATAACGAACACCAACGTTCAGATCCAGTGCGTCGGTAATAGACCAGTTTATTTCACCAAAAACAGCAAGTTCTTCAATGTTCTTGTTGTCTTCACGTGCGAAAACGCAAGGATCACAACCCGGAACACCAGCACCGATTTCACTGCCAGGTGGCAATGTGATCGGTGAAGAGTCACTGAAAGTTAGGCCTTCTGTATTGATGACAGGTACAAAGCTGTGAAATCTACTTGATCTTTCACGATAAAAGCCGCCAACCACCC
>CAYZLS010000170.1:0-3102 GCA_964479355.1 uncultured Wenzhouxiangellaceae bacterium
GCCGAACCCATCGTCGTAAGGTTTCACTCGTGCAACCGAGCTTGGATGCGATTGACTGAATCGTGGCCCACTGTGAGGAGTGTTCCTTTTGCTGTTCCAGCACCATGGACACTGCGTGTTCCCGTATTTCCGGGGAATATCTTGTTCCTGTTTTCATAACTCCATCTTCTCAAAGTATGAAGCCTCCGGTAAAGCCGGGGCGGTTCAGTTTCGCATTCCTGCAGACAGATTACGGACGGGCTCAATCTATGAACTGCTGGTTGAACATGCTCAGATGGTGGATACCAAAAAGGCAGACAGCAGCATTATCGGACTGGCTGCCTTCCCGGCTGTAACCAAGCCCAGCTTTAGAACTATCGGTCCGACGAATACAGACTGCCCGGTGCAGTAAAATTGCAATTATTTATTTTACTCGCGGCTCAGAATTCAGACTCACCGCCATGATAGACCTTGATCGGCACACCTGAGAGAGGCTCACCTCGGTCTCTTCCGACCCGGTAAGTTTCCTGGAAGTAGAGGGCATGAGTGCGTTCTGTGTTCATGAAATGGGGGTGCATGGAGCAGACCATGTTCTCCGGCAGCACGAAATCAAAACCCTCACCGATGCGCGGCATCTCGATCATGGTCATGCCGATGGAGTGGCCGCATACATGGCCGGAACGGTAGCCGCGGTCGAAGATGGGTTTCATGCAGGCCGTGTTGACCTCCTCGGCGGTATTGCCCACTTTCATGTGTTCTTTCGCCAGTTCGTGAAACTCCTGATAAGCCAGCATCATCTCCTGCATGGTATCGTCTAGGCCGTTGGGGGCCAGTACCCGGGAGAACTCCACCCAGTGACCTCCCTCGCCGGATATCTCCAAGCCGTACATCAGGCCGTCGCTGGCGGACACCGGGCGCTGACTGGGGAACACCATCTGTGGCCGTAGCGAGCCATCGGGGCCGGTGAGGATCATATTCATGGTGTTGCGGGCGCAACCCTCGGAGGCAAAGGTGTGTTCGGCTACCCCCATGAGTTCGGCCTCGGTTTTGCTGTCCTGGTAGGCACGGATGACAGCCAGCACCCCCGATTTGTTGATTTCTATAGAGTGGCGCACCGAGGCCAACTCCTCTTCGCTCTTCTGTGCGCGGGCATAGTCGAAAGGGATTTCGAAGTCAATCAGTTCGAAGTCCTGCTTCGCCAGCGCCGTGTAGTCACGCACGTTGATGATGTACTCCAGGCCGTAGACGCCGACCCGCTTTGCTGATTTTGATTTCAGGTAATCGACCATCCATTCACCGCAATGGGAGGGAAGTTCCCGGTGCTCGATGAAGGTGGCGCTGTGGTCTCCCACCCAGGTTGCTTCGCGCGGGAATACGCACACCGGGTCACCCTCAAGGGGCACCACAACATAGGCGTAGCGGTGCAGGATGTGGAAGCCGCACATGTAGCGCACGGCACCCTCGAAGCCGCTGTACTCGCTGCCGCTGATGATCAGGTAGTCGAGTCCGTGGGCCTCCATGGCCCGGCGGGTGTTGGTATAGCGGCGATTGATTTCCTCAGCGCTGGGCTGGAATCGGTTGGTGTATTCAGTCATGGTTTCAGGTTTCTCCATTCGTCTTCGCGCCAGGAATATTCCAGGCCCTTGATGATGTCCACCATGGCTTGGTTAAGGGGAGTGGGCACACCGGCCTCTTTACCAATGCGTACAATTCCGCCGTTGAGGGCGTCGATCTCCGTGATCTGCTGGTTGAGTACGTCGCTGAGCATGCTCGGTGGGTGTTGATAGGCCTTCTCCCGGCCGTAGTCAAGCAGGGCGTCCGGATCGCTGTCCAGGGTAACGCCCAGGGCCGCCGCTACGGCCTTGCCCTCGTCGACTAGGGCGCGCATCAGCCGGCGCACTCCGGGCTGGTCACAGGCCACACCATGGGGCAAGTGGACGAGCGCCGCCATGGGATTGGAGGCAGAGTTGAAGATCAGCTTGGTCCAGAGCGCACCGCTGGCGTCCTCCATGGGCACGATATCGCCGCCGCCGCGGTTCAGCGTGTCGGCCAGCAACTTGACTTCTTCCATGGTAGCCGGCCGGGGCGGAAAGGGGCTGATCCAGGTCTTGCCGCCGGTGTCGTGGTTGACTACGCCAGGCTCGGTAATATGCCCTGCAGGGAAGGTGGTACCCAGGATCACTCGTGGCACGTATTGAGCTATGATTTCTTCGGCGCCGATACCGTTTTGCACCGAGCATACAGCACCATCTCGGAAGATATGTGCCGTGGCCTCCATCGCTGCATGGGTGTACATGGTCTTGGCGGCGATGATGCCAAATTCACATTCAGGGATATCCTGTGCATCGGTACGGGCCTTGACCGGTACTACAATATCACTGAGTCCGGTCAGGCACAGGCCGTGCTCGTTGATGGCATTGACGTGAGCCTCGTTGGGATCGTAGGCCCAGACATCGACATCGTCGAGGCGGCCCAGGCGAGCCGCGAACAGGCTACCGATGGCGCCGCAGCCGATGATACAGACTTTCATACTAGTACTCCTGCCTTAATTCTGGTGGGGATTGTTAAACGACCAACTGGCCTCTTTGCCTTTCACCAGCCGGTACAGAGTTTCGTTGATGGGCGCGGCAATGCCGGCCTTTTCCGTTTCACGGATTATCGCCCCGGTGATCCAGTCAATTTCTGTAAGGCGCGTACTGCGCACGTCCTCGAGCATGGACGGCGCATGGGCATAATCCTCGTTTCCCGACTGGCCATGACTGGTGGCCTCGACATTCATCTCCCAGGGATCCTCGAACAACTCGACCCCACGGGCGGCCGCTACCCGCTTGCCTTCGTCCATGGCCGCGTATACCAGGTGGCCTAGGTCCGGAAAACCATCACGTTGGGCAAACGCCTTGACGTGGGGCAGATCGGTGAGCGCGGCGACGCTGTTGACCACGGCGTTGAAGATCAGTTTTGACCACTGGGCGGGCAGCAGATCCTCAAAAGCCAAGGCCTTGAGACCGCAGGCTCTGAGCAGCTTTTCCACCTGCTGAACCAGGCCGTAATCAGCCCTGCCCTGGGCCCAGGGGCCCATCCAGGTAGCAGTATCCAGCTCATATTCCACATGGGTGTCGGAAT
>CAYZLS010000170.1:3112-4860 GCA_964479355.1 uncultured Wenzhouxiangellaceae bacterium
CGGATACCACTCATGAAAGTGACCGAGGAGATCACCGGCCAGTCGCCGTAGCGAGCCACTACCTCCTCACAGCCCAGCCCGTTTTGCACTGTCATTACCGCTGCGTTGGGGAAATGGCCAGCCAATCGTCGGGCGCTGGCTTCAACGGCGTTGGCTTTGGTAGCGATGATGACCAGATCGATCTCGCCCAGGTCTGCGGGATCGGTGGAGGCGATGATATCCGAGTGCAGGTCACTCTTACCGCTGACTTGCAGCCCCTGTGCGTCGAGGTCGCAGGCATGGTTTTCCCGGCGGGTGAGGACGGTGGATTCAACGACGGTGCCGAGGTGGCCTGCGAACAGGCTGCCTATGGTGCCAGCTCCGACAACGCAGGTACGATTAATTTGTGCCATCTGGAATTCAGTGCTCGTATGATGTGGCAGGCCTTGCTGTCCTCGGTTCCGGATCATGCCGCTCGGCTGAGCGAAAGGCTGGTTTTTACTGAAGAACAGACTACGGGACGAGGTGGTGACGTGCTTGCTTGGCAACGCCGGTATATTGATCGGCGGTGCATAAACATCTCTGCTGGGCGGGACCCCTCACGGGAATGGACATTACGGCACTTCTGTGACGCGCTGCCCCCACTGCTTACGCATCTTGTTCCGCAACGCACTCGGTGAGATGCCGAATCTGCCCCGGAAGGCGCGACTGAAGTGGGCGGAGTCGTTGAAGCCTTTGCCGTAGGCGATATCGCTGATGGTCTTGTTGCTCATGGACGGATCGATGAGATCTTCCCGCGCTAACTTCAGCCTTCGATCCCAGATCCATTTGCACACCGTCATATCGGACTGACGGAAAAGGTTGTGCAGGTGGCGTATTGAGACGGCGTTGGCCGAGGCCACTTTCGTAGGCGTAAGCTCATGATCCGAGTAGTTTTCTTCTAGGTAGGAGAGGATCTTGCACATGCGTGCAGCCTGGGCGCTCCCCCGATGTTCGCCATTGAGTCCCTTTTGTGACCTGCACAGGAAACTGATCAGTTCCAGCAGGCTCTCCGCCACCGTATATTGCTCTGTCTCGTTGAGCTTGTCCGCCTCCTTGCCCAGGGATTCGAGCAGGTTGATCACGATCCGGGGCAGTCCGTCACCGGTGTAGATACGGGCGCCGAATTCACAGATCTGGCGACCGAGCACACGCTCGTGGAAAACCTGGTGGGGCACCCTCAGTATCAGCCGACTCCCTTTCTGTAGGTAATCAATCGAGTAGGGTGTACCGCCCGCCACAATAGCCAGCGCGCCAGGCTCAAGGGTAAACTCCGCTTCTCCCTGCACGATCTTGGCAGATCCTTCCAGGTGAGTGTGGATAAAGAAATCAAATACCGAATCATCCGCGATGTGCTCGTCAAAGCGACGCACCGTAAACGGGTCGCTCTCGATTCGATAGAGCGTGAGTTTGGACAAGGGGGTCCGCTGAACCGTGTGGTGCTCAAATTTCCCATGCGGGAGCGGGGATATGTTATATACGCCCTTGGACACCGCCTTCAGAAAGTTCCGATCATCAAAGTTCGTTGTGGTGTTCGACATGGGTAAACCGTGGGCCCTGGTCAATCAATGCATCCCTGAAAGCAGTTTCACCGTAATGGGATATTGCCTAGCAATCCTCCCATTAGCCTTTCTTATCACAGTGTAACATAGGGTTATCCCGCCTCACAGTGTAAGCCTCCTCCAATACGGGATGACACCGAACAGGGGACGTGTTTCTAACACGAAATG
>CAYZLS010000171.1:0-4857 GCA_964479355.1 uncultured Wenzhouxiangellaceae bacterium
GACAAACTACTTACTAGCAGCAGAATAAATATTAGACTCTTTTTTTTCATGTTTTTTATTTATGCAAATTCTCTTTTTGGCATGAAGCACAACGGTGTGAATATGATGCGTGCCGCATAATGTTCAATAAATTTTCTTTTATTTCTATATCGTCAAATTACAATTCATTTTCTTTGAAGCACTTAACTGCGGCATGCATTATATTTTTTGTTATGCACTGTGCTTAATTAGATTTTATCTTTGTTATTGCTTAATAATTTTAAGTTCATCAATTTTATTATTGTTTTTATAAAGTATGATATAGTAAGTTCCAGGTGGAACATAATTGCTATTACTATCTACTCCAATCCACTGAATTTCAAGCTGTCCTGAACTAAAGTACACATCACAAAGATTTGATATCCTGTATCCATTATTATTATATACCTCAATTCGAAAATTTCCAGGTGTTGAAATTTTTGCAGTGATGGATGTTTTTGAGATAAAAGGATTTGGATATGCAATCAAATCATCACCACCAGATGTTGACGCATTTTCTTCAATTTTAACGGTAGGGTTCCACTCATAAGCTCCCATGTCAATGCTGTCACCATATATTCTCGGATTTCCTGCTAAATCAAACTCTGGTAACTCTATCCAATCAGGAAGGTTTATTGTCCCGGCATCAATACAAGGAGATTGATCACTTAAATTATACGGAAAATCAGGACCATTATAAAAATCAGGATCTGTGTCAATATTAGTAGGGTAATAATACAAGTTATTGTAACCTGTATATAACTGAATTCCTTCTTCTCCTCCATCAATTAGTGAGTTTTGTATATACAAGTCACTATCGCCTGTCCAGTTTTCTGTGAACATATAAGCAGAATGATACTGGTTATTAAAGATTATTGAGTTAAAAACGTTCATTTCTGAACCATGTAATACTCCCAACATTGCATTATATGAATTATTTGAAGTATTATCAGCAAAAGAGCAGTTAATAACATACGACTTTACCTGGTCTGTAGAACCTATACACCCAGGTCCAGGACCAAATGTTGTTGAATAAGTATGATTATTTACAAACAGATTATTAATAAAAACACATGTGAGAGATTTAGGTAGCGTAAGCTGACCGTACAAGGCCATACAACCGCCAGCTCCACCTGTATTATAGTTAGGCTTTGATTCCTCAAATTTACAGCTTTCCATATAAACAGTATCCCAATCGTCAATGTATCCATCTCCATGAGCGATCCTTAAAACCAGACCTATATTATCAAAGAATTCAACATTTTTAAGAAGAAAGTTGTTAGAATTACCAATCATCCCTCCAGCACTAAACTCACCAGTATTTTGAGTAAACAGGATATTTTCAAATGTAGCATTATTATTTTCAATCAAATCGATGGCTCCATATCCATAGGGGTGTGATTGCGCATAATTTCCATTACGGAGAGTAAAATTGCTATGGGTATAGTTATCGGCATAATAAATACCGTTTAATAACCAGGATTTATTTTCTGCATCCAATACTGTACCATCCCTTGAAGCACCTCGAATTGAAACATCACGTTTTAAACTTAAAGGGTATTTTTCGCCATTTGAGGGTGAATAGATCCCACCTGAAAGAATAATTGTATCCGGTGTTACGCTATCACTACCCATTCTTAATAAGGCAACCCAAATGTTTTTTAAAGGGTCCTCAGAAGTTAACCCACTATTAGTATTATGGCCATCAGGCGATACATATACGTTCTCAAAAACCTGCTCATTTTTACCATTTTGTACTTCCCAAGTTATTGTGTTGCCAGGGCTAAGGCTATCCAAACCATTCGAAAATATATAATAATAATCAGGATTTATAACAGTAAAAGTATCAACAACTACATGATTGTAATGTGCAGGGTTACTTCCATTATATATATCAGTACCCCAGGCAGCTGTGTTGTTATAAATATTACATAAATTAACTGTATCAAAAACACAATAGGAATTACTAAGCATTATTCCACCACCATAATTATATGCATGATTATTTCGAATGGTAACACCTGAAAGGAATAAGTTGGAATTATGTGAATAGATACCTCCACCATACGCATTAGCGAAATTCTCTGAAACTATAGAGTTTTGTATTGTCGTAGCTGTATTATTAATAAATACTCCCCCACCATCAATACCGCCAAAATATGTACCTGTACCATTCTTAATTGTAAAGCCTTCAATGTGAACATTACCTGGGCAGTCATCTATTTTAATACATCCGCCATTTTCACTACCATCAATGATAGTTTCATATTTATAACTTGTATTACCTGTAGTAAGTGTCAAACTACCTAACACAATATTCTTTTCACTTAATACAAGGTTTTCATAATATGTTCCTGGCCAAACTAATACTGTATCGCTATTTGAAGAATGATCAATAGCCTCCTGTATGGATGTAAAATCACCTGTGCCATCTTGTTTAACAACGTAAGTTTCAGAGTACGAGCTTAGGAAAGTAATTGTGATAATTATGAGAAAAATATACCTTTTCATATTGTTTTAAATGAAAGTACCTGATTAATTAACAACAAACTTTTTTGTTGTTCTTTCTTTACCTGTTATAATTGTAATTGTATAAACACCTTGTGGAATGATCTGTCCATTAATGCCCTTTAGTTCCCATGTGATAATGTTGTATCCTTTGGGCTGTTTGCCTGATATAATTGTAGAAATATCCCTGCCCATAATGTCACAAACTTTTATATTCACATGGCATTCATTATTGAGATTATATTTAATTTTTAAATTTCGTTTAGCAGGGTTTGGGAAGATTGAAATATTACTTAGAATTTTATTTTCCAAGCTTTGCTTTTCAATTTCTTCTTCTTTTAAAGAAATCTTATAATAAGGCTGAAGATTAGTTGTTATTATACTCTTTTGCTCATATTGTTCTTTATTTTGGTTAAATACATAATAATTGCTTATCCTGTTATTTGAACTGGATTTTGTACTGCTCCATGTTTCAAATATTAAACTGTCATTTGATTGGTCATCAATATAAGCCATTATCCCTACCAATGAATCTTCCGGTAGTACAATACAAGCGCCCACACAGGAGTCGTTAACAAAAGCTCCTATTTCTGAAAAATTATCAGTTGTGTCTATTTCAATAAATACCGGTGTATAGTCGGCCGTTTCAGTAAAAGTAAAATATTCGGTTTCGTCTCTTAGCTGTCCCTCTATCCTTTGTCCTGTTCCCTGCCAGGTGAATGTAAAATTCTCCGGAAGGTAGTCAGGTGTCAGAACTACCATATCACCATATTTTACATTGTGGACTTCATCAGAACATTCCCAACCCTCTTTAAAATTTGTATTGCTGGGATCACGCGTGTATGGGCCATTATAAACACAAGTCCACTCTTCAGCCTCTATTTTTAATAAATAGTTTGAAACAAGCCCCAGGGCATCAAAAATATTTTGCTCCTTATATAAAAAATACCCAACCCAGTTATCCCTTTCGCCATATAAAGGCATCGGAGTGTCAGGGGTAATTACTTCTCCTTCCATTTCAAGGTATTTATTGTCAGGCTGAGATTGATAGTCCAGTCTTAATTTGTAACCTCTGGTGCTGAATATATTCATAAGATTTTGTGCCTGTGGCCATTGATAACCATTGTAAACACTTTGAACCTCAAAGCCTGAATAAAAACTCGGAGGAAGATTTTCAAGTTCGCTATATTGAAGATAATCAGGTGGAAAAATATGTCCGGAAAGGACAGCATCTGGTAAAGGGGCACCACTTTCACGATTAAGCCTTGGAATCGATATCCAGTCATATTCACTTGAATCACTATTTAAAACAAGTACTTCGTTTGGGGTAAAATCAATTGTGCTTATATTTGAGTGCGCACCATTTGGCAAATAAATACGGTTTTGATATGGATCAATATATGGTGTTATAACATTATAGTTGTGAAAATGGTGATCTCCGTTTTCATCAAGTTCCACGTAATGACCCCTGTTTATAAATGCAGTTTCAAAAGGCTCGCCAACACTATCCGGGTTAATTTCAACAATACTCATCGGAGAAGCACCCAGGCGTGTTTCATCAACTTTCGTATGAAGATACAGCAGACCGTTGTAAGGATTAGAGAAAATTGAGGCAAGCTGACCGTTTTGAGTATATAGCTTTGGATATAAGTAGCCATTTTCATCTACTTTATATATTTCTGCAATTCGCCATGAGTTAATTGTGTCTTGTGGTTCTGGTTTGCCTTTATCAGAAAAACCATAAAGCATATTTTGTGATGAATTATAGGTTATGTCATTGAAATTGACATCAACCTCTTTAATGCTATCAGAGCCGTATGCACAATCATATATCAATAATTTATTTGCATTTACAAAAAGTTTTCCTTTGTAACCATCAGGTGCATTATCAGGGGTTGCACAAATTATTTCTCTTGGCCCACTAAATCCAGTTATTGATTGGGACAGGGAGGTAATTGAATCTTCACTTATTTCTAATAATATTCCAGGGTAGATGATCTCATTACCACCAAGGTAATAATGGGAAGTGTTTAAAACAGGAAAATAAGGATCAAAGCTTGAATACTCTATACCATATTCAGAACTTGGAATTGTTGTATTATTTGTTGTAATTGTTGCATAAACTTTCCTGTTGTAAGGATTATAGCAAAAATCAGAATTAAAGATGCTGTAATAAGATGTAGAGGGTGGTAATTCATCTATAGAGAAGGTATTTATAACATTATTGTAATCCTTTGCATCAAGGACGATAATCTTCGGTGTATCATTACGCATGTTAACTGAAATGTATAGATTGCCATTAGGTGCGATAAACATTTCTTTTGGATGATG